>JASLGD010000344.1 GCA_030150305.1 Caldimonas sp.
AATCGAGGTGTCTTCGGGTCGGACATCGGCAAGGCCACGGGCGGGGGAGGATCCCTCGCCGCGCACCATACCGCGGGATCGCCCAGAATGCAGGCCGATGGCCATCTCCCGTTCCGCCGAGAGCGACCCTGCCGGCGATCCGCGCACCGCAAACGCCGCCGAGGGCTTGGCAGACGCGCCGTCGAACGGCGAGCTCGCCGGCCGCCGCATCGTGCTCGGCCTCTCGGGCGGCATCGCCTGCTACAAGGCCGCCGAGCTGACGCGCGCGCTCGTCAAGGAAGGCGCGACGGTGCAGGTCGTCATGACCGCGGCCGCCGAGCAGTTCATCACCGCGGTCACGCTGCAGGCGCTCTCGAACCGCGCCGTCTACACGAGCCAGTGGGACGCGCGCGAAGCCAACAACATGGCGCACATCAACCTGACCCGCGACGCCGACGCCGTGCTCGTCGCGCCGGCGAGCGCGGACTTCATCGCCAAGCTGCTGCACGGGCGCGCCGACGACCTGCTCTCGCTGCTCTGCCTGGCGCGGCCGATCGAGCGCTGTCCGCTCCTCGTCGCGCCGGCGATGAACCGCGAGATGTGGGCGCATCCGGCGACGCAGCGCAACTTCGCGCAGCTCGCCGCCGACGGCGCGACCGTGCTCGGCCCCGGCAGCGGCGACCAGGCGTGCGGCGAGATCGGCGACGGCCGCATGCTCGAGCCCGCGGAGCTGCTCGCGGACGTGATCGCGTTCTTCCAGCCGAAGGTGCTCGCGGGCCGACGCGTCGTCGTCACCGCGGGGCCGACGTTCGAGCCGATCGATCCGGTGCGCGGCCTCACGAATCGCTCGAGCGGCAAGATGGGATTCGCGATCGCGCGCGCCGCCGCGGAGGCGGGCGCCGACGTGACGCTCGTCGCCGGCCCGGTCGCGCTCGAGACGCCGCGGCGCGTCCGCCGCGTCGACGTCTCGACGGCGGTCGAGATGCAGCAAGCGGTGATGGCCGAGGTCGCCGGCTGCGACGTCTTCGTCGCGACCGCAGCGGTCGCCGACTGGCGAGTCGCCGAGGTCGCGAAGGAAAAGATCAAGAAGGTCGAGGGCGGCGGCGCACCGGCGCTGGCATTCGTCGAGAACCCGGACATCCTCGCCGCGGTCGCCGCGCTTCCCGAGCCGCCGTACTGCGTCGGCTTCGCCGCCGAAAGCGGCAACCTGCTCGCCAACGCGACCGCGAAGCGCCGGCGCAAGAACGTGCCGCTCGTCGTCGCGAACCTGGGGCCGGCGACGTTCGGCCGCGACGACAACGCGCTGACGCTGATCGACGAGGCCGGCGCGCGCGAGCTGCCGCGGGCGTCGAAGCTCGCGCTCGCGCGCCGGCTCGTCGCCGAGATCGCGGCGCGGCTCGGCGCGGCGAAGCGCACGGCGACGCAGGCATCGAGTGCGGCATGGACGGCATGACGCACGTCGACGTCCGCGTCCTCGATCCGCGCATCGCCGATCGGCTGCCGGCGTACGCGACTCCGGGAAGCGCCGGCCTCGACCTGCGCGCGTGCATCGACGCGCCGATCGTCCTCGCGCCCGGCGCCGCCGAGCTGCTGCCGACCGGGATCGCGATCCACATCGGCGACCCTGGCCACGCCGCGCTGATCCTGCCGCGCTCGGGGCTCGGCCACAAGCACGGCGTCGTCCTCGGCAACCTCGTCGGCCTGATCGACTCGGACTACCAGGGCCCGCTGATGGTGAGCTGCTGGAACCGCGGCCAGGCGCCGTTCGTGATCGAGCCGTTCGAGCGCATCGCCCAGCTCGTCGTCGTTCCCGTCGTGCAGGCAGAGTTTCGCGTCGTCGAATCGTTCGACGCGAGCGGCCGCGGCAGCGGCGGCTTCGGCTCGACCGGCCGGCTCTGATCCCCTTGTCGATGGACGCGCCCGTCGAAGGTCGCAGCGCTGCCGTGCCCGCTGCCGGCGCGCGCCCGGCCGAATTCGACCGCGCGCGCTTCCGCCGGCTGTTCTTTGCGGTGATGTTGCCGATGTTCCTCGCCGCCGTCGACCAGACGCTGCTCGCGACGGCGACTCCGGTCATCAGCCGCGAGCTCGGCGGCCTGCGCGACACGTCGTGGCTCGCGGTCGGCTACCTGCTCGCGTCGGTCGTCATGGTGCCGCTCTACGGCCGCCTCGGCGATCGCTTCGGTCGGCGCAAGCTCCTGAGCGCCGCGATCGTCGTCTTCGCGATCGGCTCGCTCGCCTGCGGCGTTGCGCCGACGCTCGCCGCGCTCGTCGCGGCGCGCGTCCTGCAAGGCCTCGGCGGCGGCGGCCTGATGACGCTCTCGCAGGCGTTGATCGGCGAGCTCGTTCCGCCGCGCATGCGCGCGCGCAACCAGGCGTACTTCGCGATCATCTTCACGCTCGCGAGCGTCGGCGGGCCGGTGATCGGCGGCCTCGTCGTCCACCACGCCAGCTGGCGCTGGCTCTTCTTCGTCAACGTGCCGCTGTGCGCGGTCGCGTTGTGGCGGCTGCGCTCGCTGCTCGGCGACGACCGCGCGCACAAGACGCAAGGCAAGCCCGACGCGCTCGGCATCGTGCTGTTCGCACTGACCGCGACGAGCACGCTCGTGTGGCTGTCGTCGGCGGGGCATCGCTTCGCGTGGCAGTCGGCGACGAGCGTCGCGCTCGTCGCCGCCGCGATCGCGTTCGGCGTCGCGCTGGTGCGCGTCGAGCGGCGCGCCGAGCGCCCGTTCCTGCCGTTCGAGCTGCTCGCGCTGCCGGCGGTGCGCTACGCGGTTCTCACCGTCTCCGCGTTCGCTTCGGCGATGTTCGCGATGATCTTCTACCTGCCGATCTACCTGCAGCTCGCGCTCGGCTCGAACCCGGCGCAGTCGGGGCTGCTGCTGTTGCCGCTGACGGCGGGCATCGTCGTCGGCGCCGCGCTCACCGGCCGCATCATCGTCTGGACCGGACGGCCGACGATGATTCCCGGCATCGGCCTCGTCGTCGCCGCGCTCGCGCTGATCGGGCTCGCGTTCCTGCCTTCGGCGCGCACCCTCCTCACGGGACTCGAGTTCGTCGCCGGCCTCGGCCTCGGCTCGGTGATGTCGGTGATGCAGATCGTGACGCAGCTCGCCGCCGGACCGGCGCGGCTGGGCGCCGCCGCGTCGACCGTCTCGCTCGCGCGCACGCTCGGCTCTTCGCTCGGCGCATCCGCATTCGGCGCGCTCATCTTCGGCGTCATCGGTGGCGCGCCGTTGCAGCCCGCAGCGCAGGCAGTCGATGTCCGCATCGGGCACGCGTTCCGCTTCGCGTTCGTCGGCGCTGCGGTGCTCTGTCTGCTCGGCGCGTGGGCCGCGAGTCGGGTGCCCGCGCTGCGCTTCGACGCCGAGCACCCGGTCACGCCGCCGTCGGTCGACTGAGCGGCCGGCGCCGCCGGCAGGCATCACAATCTCGGGCGCATGAAAAAGCACCTCGTCGTCGGCGTCGTCGTCGCCGTGGCCGCCGTCGTCGCCGGCGCCTGGCTGCTCGCGCGGCGCGGCGACGCGGTGCCGGGGTCGCCCGACGCGCGCTCCGGCGCCGCTGCGACGAGCGGCCCGCCCGTCAGCGTCACGACCGTGCGCGTGCAGAAGCGCGACGTCGACGTGATGCTCGAAGCGACCGGTACCGTGCAGTCGATCAACAGCGTCGACGTGCGGCCGCAGATCTCGAGCGTGATCACCAAGGTCCACATCAAGGAGGGACAGTTCGTCCGCGCCGGCGATCTCCTGTTCACGCTCGACGCGCGCAACGACGAGGTCAACGTCGTCAAGGCGCAGGCGCAGCTCGCCAAGGACCAGGCCGCGCTCGCCGACGCCGAGCGCCAGCTCGCGCGCAGCCGCGACCTGTTCGCGCAGAACTTCGTCTCGCAGGGCGCGATCGACACCAACCAGACGCTCGTCGATTCGTCGCGCGCCGTCGTCGCCGCCGACCGCGCGGCGATCGCCGCGGCGCAGGTCGGCCTTTCGTACACGCGGATCGTGGCGCCGACGGCGGGCCGCGCCGGCGCGATCAACGTCTATCCCGGCAGCCTCGTCCAGCCGACCGGCAACGCGCTCGTCACGATCACGCAGCTCGACCCGATCGCGGTCGCCTTCAGCCTGCCGCAGCGCAACCTCAACGACGCGCTCGCGACGCTGCGCGGCGGCGGCGGCACGGTGACCGCGGTCGTGCCCGACAGCGGCGACAAGCGCGCAGGCAAGCTCCAGTTCGTCGACAACGTCGTCGACCAGGCGTCGGGGACGGTGCGCGTCAAGGCCGAGTTCGCCAACAAGGACGAGCGGCTCTGGCCGGGCGCCTTCGTCACGATCCGCCTCGCCGTGCAGACGCTGCGCGGCGCGAGCGTCGTTCCGCAGGCCGCGATCATCCAGAGCCCGCGCGGCAAGATCGTCTACGCCGTCGACGCTGCGGGCAAGGCGACGGCGCGTCCGGTCGAGGTCGTCTACGCGAGCGGCGAGGACGCCACCGTCACCGGCGTCGCGCCCGGCGAGCGGATCGTCCTCGAAGGACGGCAGAACCTGCGCCCCGGCGCAACGGTCGTCGAGCGCGCCGAGGCCGAGCCCGGAGCAGCGCGCGGACGACGCGGCGGCGCCGCCTCTGCGGCGTCGGGCGCGGGGCAGGCGCTGCCCGCGGGAGTCTCCGGCGCGCTCGCGGCGCGCGCGAGCGCGGCCTGAGCAAGGGCTCGCCATGAATCTGTCCGAGCCCTTCATCCGCCGGCCGGTCCTCACCGTGCTGCTCAACGCCGCGATCGTCGTCGCCGGCGTCATCGCGTACGGCAAGATCCCGGTCGCCGCGCTGCCGAGCTACAACACGCCGGTCATCAACGTCTCGGCGCAGCTTCCCGGCGCGAGCCCCGAGACGATGGCGACCTCGGTCGCGCTGCAGCTCGAGAAGCAGTTCCAGACGATCCCGGGACTCAACGTCATCAGCTCGACGAACACGCTCGGCTTCACGTCGGTGACGCTCGAGTTCGACCAGGGCCGCGACATCGACGCCGCCGCGGTCGACGTGCAGGCCGCGCTGCTGCGCGCGCAGCGCACGCTGCCGATCGAGATGACGATCCCGCCGTCGTACCGCAAGGTCAACCCGGCCGACGCGCCGGTGCTCTTCCTGGCGATGACGTCGCCGTCGCTGAGCCTCCAGGACCTCAACGACTACGCCGAGCACCTGATCTCGCCGACGCTGTCGACGCTCGACGGCGTCGCGCAGGTCGGCGTCTTCGGCCAGAAGCGGTTCGCGGTGCGCGTCCGCGTCCAGCCCGACGCGCTCGCGGCGCGCAACATCAGCCTCGACGAGCTGACGCGGGTGCTCAGCGCCGCCAACGCGAACACCCCGGTCGGAACGCTCGAGGGTCCGGCGCAGACGCTGACGCTGCAGGCCAACCGCCAGCTGCGCAACGCCGCCGAGTTCGCCGAGCTCATCGTCGGCAACAAGGGCGGCAACACGGTGCGGCTGAAGGAGGTCGCGGCGGTCGAGGACAGCTTCGAGACGGTGAAGACGGCGGCGTCGTTCAACGGCGAGACCGCGATCTCGCTCGCGATCTACCGCCAGCCCGACGCCAACACGGTCAAGGTCGTCGACTCGGTGCGCGCCCGGCTCGCGGGGTTCGAATCGCAGCTGCCCGCGTCGGTGCGCCTGGCGGCGGTGAACGACCGCTCGGTGTCGATCCGCGACGCGCTGCACGACGTCACGCTGACGATGCTGGGAACGATCGTGCTCGTCGTCCTCGTCATCTTCCTCTTCCTGCGCCGCTTCGTCGCGACCGTCATCCCGACGCTCTCGCTGCCGGTCTCGCTGCTCGGCGCGGTCGCGCTGCTCTGGGGCTTCGGCTACACGGTCGACAACATCTCGCTGCTCGGCCTGACGCTCGCGGTCGGCCTCGTCGTCGACGACGCGATCGTGATGCTCGAAAACGTCATGCGCCACGTCGAGAACGGCGAGCCCGCGTTCCAGGCGGCGCTGCGCGGCTCGCGCGAGGTCGGCTTCACGATCATCTCGATCTCGAGCTCGCTGATCGCGGTCTTCATCCCGATCTTCTTCATGCCCGGCGTGATCGGGCTGCTGTTCCACGAGTTCGCCGTCATCGTCGGGCTCGCGATCGTCGCCTCGGCGTTCGTCTCGCTGACGCTGGTGCCGATGCTCGGCAGCCGCTTCCTGAAGGACGAGGCGCACGCCGGCCATCGCCCGGGCGCGCTGCTGCGGTCGTTCGAGCGCGGCTTCGACGCGCTGCTCGGCGCCTACACGCGCTCGCTCGACGCGGCGCTGCGCCACCGTGCGATCGTCCTGCTCGTGGCGCTGCTCACCTTCGTCGCGACGGCGTGGCTGTTCGTGACGATCCCGAAGGGCTTCTTTCCCGAGGAGGACATCGGCCAGATCCGGATCTCGACCGAGGCCGCCGAGGACATCTCGTTCCCGGCGATGGTCGCGCTGCAGAACCGCGTCGTCGACGTGCTGCGCAACGATCCGGCGGTCGCGACCGTCAACTCGTTCAACGGCGCCGGCGGGCCCAACTCATCGCAGAACGTCGGTCGCCTGTTCATCAACCTGAAGCCGCGCAGCCAGCGTCCGCCGATGAAGCTCGTCATCGAGGGCCTGCGCAGGAAGTTCCGCGAGGTTCCCGGGATCAGCGTCTACATGCAGCCGATCCAGAATCTGCAGCTCGGCGGCCGCCCGAGCAAGGCGCAGTACCAGTACATCCTGCAGAGCGTGCAGACCGGCGAGCTCAACGACTGGGCGGTGAAGCTGCAGGAGCTGATGCGCGCCGACCCGAAGTTCCGCGACGTCACGAGCGATTCGCAGCTGCGCGCGCTGCAGGCGTCGCTGAAGATCGACCGCGACCGCGCCAACGTGCTCGGCGTCTCGATCGACAGCGTGCGCTCGGCGCTCTACAGCGCGTTCGGCGAGCGGCAGGTCTCGACGATCTACACGCCGGCCGACAGCTATCAGGTGATCATGGAAGTGGCGCCGGGCGCCAAGCAGGACGAGAGCGCTCTTTCCAACATCTACGTGCGCTCGTCGTCGGGGTCGCTCGTGCCGCTGTCGAGCTTCGCGACCGTCGATCGGACGATCGGGCCGACGTCGATCAACCACGTCGGCCAGCTGCAGGCGGTGACGGTCTCGTTCAACCTCGCGCCAGGGACGGCGCTCGGCGATGCGACCGCGGCGGTGGAGCAGTATCGCGACCAGCTGCGCATGCCGGCGTCGATCATCACCAGCTACGGCGGCGACGCGGCCGTCTTCAAGAGCTCGCAGGGCAGCCAGGCGGTCCTCATCGTCTCGGCGCTGCTCGTCATCTACGTCCTGCTCGGCGT
>JASLGD010000391.1 GCA_030150305.1 Caldimonas sp.
GGCGCGCGCCACGCGGATCACGACGAGCGTCTCGACGCCGTCGGCGGTGACCGGCACCGGCGCGCTCTCGGCCACCTTGACGCTGTCGACGGCGCGCAGCAGCGCGGTCCTGAGGTCGACCGTCAGCGCCGGGTCGACGACGAGCAGCAGGTTGTTGCTCGGCTCGCCGGTCGGAAAGCGCAGGTAGCGCGTCGCGCGCTCGGAGAGGTGGACGATGTCGTGGTCGGCCGTGACGACGATCGACGCCGGTCCGAAGCGCTCGATGAGCTTGAGGTGCAGCTCGCGCCACGAGCCGACGCCGAGCGCCTCCGGGCTCGGCCGCTGAGCGAGGAACGCGCCGGCGCGGCGAGCGACCACCGCGGCAGCGCTGCCCCCGGGCGAGTCGGCCGTCTGCAGCGCCCGTGCCAGCGTCGACTCGCCGGCGGGCGTCGGCAGCCGGCGTTCGCGAACGAGCCTCGGCGCGTAGATGCGCTGCTTCTTGTCGACCGTCGCGAACAGGTGCTCGGCGGCGTCGACGGTCTCGGAGACGCCGAGGAAGAGCCGCCCGGTCGGCCGCAGCCCGAAGTGGAAGATCTCGAGCGCGCGCTGCTGGGCGTCGCGCTCGAGGTAGATGAAGAGGTTGCGGCACGAGATCAGGTCGAGCCGCGAGAACGGCGCGTCCTTCAGCAGGTCGTGCACCGCGAAGACGATCGCCTCGCGCAGCTCGGAGCGGACGCGGTAGCCGCGCGGGTCGCGGGTGAAGAAGCGCCGGAGCCGCTCCTCGGAGACGTCGGCGGCGATCGCCGGCGGATAGACGGCGTCGCGCGCGGCGCGGATCGCGTCTTCGTCGAGGTCGGTCGCGAACACCTGGATCGAAGGCGGCGCCTCGAGCCTGCGCGCTTCCTCGGCGAGCAGCATCGCGACGCTGTACGCCTCCTCGCCGCTCGCGCACGCCGCGACCCAGACGCGCACCTCGTCGGCCGCGGTCTTGCCGGCGAACAGCGCGGGCAGGTGCACCTCGAGCGCGTCGAACGCATCGCGGTCGCGGAAGAAGTTGGTGACGCTGATCAGCAGATCCTTGAGCAACGCGCCGGCCTCGCCGGGATGGGTGCGCAGGTACGACAGGTAGTCGTCCATGCGCTCGATCGAGTTGACGCTCATCCGCCGCGCGATCCGGCGCAGGATCGTCGCCCGCTTGTAGTAGCCGAAGTCGCGCGCGGTCTGGGTGCGCAGGTAGGCGAGGATCTCGCGCAGCGTCGCCTCGTCGCGGTCGGGCGAAGGCGCGACCGGACGCGCCGGCTGCGGCCCGTCCTCGGCCGGCAGCTTCAGCCGCGCGAGCAGGCGCGTGTACTCGGCGATCCGCCGCGCCATGTCGCCGGCCGGCAGGATCCAGTCGACCATCCCGGTCGCGATCGCCGAGCGCGGCATGCCGGCGTGCTCGGCCTCGTCGGGGTCCTGCGCGATCGTCAGGCCGCCGCGCTCCTTGATGCGCTTGATGCCGATCGCGCCGTCGCCGTCGGCGCCCGAGAGGACGATCGCCGCGGCGTGCGGCCCGTGCGTGTCGGCGAGGCTGCGAAAGAAGAGGTCGACCGCGACGCGGCGCCCGCGGTCCGGAGTGAGGTCGCCGCAGACGAGGTAGCCGTTGGCCGACATCAGCGTCTTGCCCGGCGGGATGACGTAGACCGAGTTCGGAACGACGCGCACGCGTTCGTTGACCTGCTGCACGGGCATCGCCGTCGCCCGCTGCAGGATCTGCGGCAGCGCGCTCTCGTGCTCGGCGGCCAGGTGCATGACGACGACGTAGGCGAGGCCGCCGTCGGTCGGCGCCCCGGCGAAGAACGACTGCAGCGCCGCGAGGCCGCCCGCCGAGCCGCCGAGCCCGACCATCGGCAGCGTCGCGAAGGCGCGGGTCGGGATCGGGTTGTCGGTCTGGTCGGCGAGCTCCTCCTCGACGTGATCGGGCGCAGGCTCGAGCAGCTCTCCTTCGTGCGCTGCGTGTGCGCTCTCGCCACGGTCCGCCCGTGGCGGCAGGCCGCCAGGGGGAGTCGCTGAGGAGTCGTTCATCGTCGTTTGCGCACTCGTCAGGGCAAACGACGCGCCGCCGGTTCGCCATCCGATTGTGAACCGTGTCGACGAGTACCCATTTAGGGAAAGGTCGTGGGGCCAGGTTGCCTGCCGCGCTGCCGCAACCGGCGCTACGATGTCACGGCCCCACCCCGCAGCCGATCCCCAGTGCCATGAACGTCGTCGAGAAGGTCTTCGCGGCCGTCATGGTCGTTCTCTGCGTGGTGCTGCTCCTGAGGATGTTGCTCAGGCCGCGCCGCCGTGCCCGTGTCGATGCGTCCGTGCGCAAGCAGGCCGCGGTCTGGCGCAGCCGCGTCGTCCGCGCTGCGCTCTGGCCCGCCGCCGAGCTGCGCGCACGCCGCGAGACGAAGGAAGCGATCCGCCGCGCGCAGCGATCGGCGAGCGAGCGCGAGGGCAACGTCATCAGCCCGAAGGCGTTCAAGGGCCGCCGCCGCGACCTGCACTGACGGGCGGCGCGGCCGCCGGCGCGTGTGCTAGCGTGCCGCGCATGCGGATCGCCCTGCCCGACCTCCTCGCGTCCCGCAAGGGCCGCCTGACCGCGTTCTTCCTGCTCTACGTCACCGAGGGCATCCCGCTCGGCTTCACCGCGACCGCGATCGCGACGCAGATGCGTCGCCAGGGCCTCGGGCCGGCGGAGATCGGCGCCTTCGTCGGCTCGCTTTATCTGCCGTGGGCGTTCAAGTGGGCGGTCGGGCCCTTCGTCGACGTCTTCTCGTCGGATCGCTTCGGCCGCCGCCGGATGTGGATCTTCCTGATGCAGCTCGGCATGTGCGCGACGCTGCTGATCGCGATGGGGGTCGACTTCGTCGGCCAGCTCGGCCTCTTCACCGCGGTCATCCTCGTCCACAACGCGTTCGGTGCGACGCAGGACGTCGCCATCGACGCGCTCGCGGTCGGCGTGCTGCGCGAGGACGAGCGCGGCTCGGCGAACGGCTTCATGTTCGCCGGCGCGTCGATCGGGCAGACGATCGGCGGCTCGGGCGTCCTCTTCCTGACCGACGTCATGCCGTTCGCGTCGACCTACGTCTTCGTCGTCGGCACGATCCTCGCGATCACGCTGTTCGTCGTCGTGCCGCTGCGCGAGAAGGCGATGTCGGTCGCCGAGGCCCAGGCGCGCGCCGCGAGCTCGATCGGGCGCGAGCTGTCGCGCTTCGTCCGCGAAGCGTGGACCGCGTTCACCGGGTCGCGCGCCGCGCTCGTCGGCGTCGTCGCCGCGCTGCTGCCGGCCGGCGCGTACGCGCTCAGCCTCGCGTTGCAGTCGAACCTCGCGGTCGAGCTCGGCCTCGACGACAACGCAGTCGCGCAGCTGAACCTCGTCTGCACCGTCATCTACGCGCCGTTCTGCATCCTCGGCGGCTGGGTGTCGGACCGCTTCGGCAGGCGCTCGAGCTTCGCGCTGTTCGCGTTCCTCACCGTCGTGCCGACGCTCTGGCTCGCCTGGGTGATGTGGAAGGCGGGCTGGATCATGCCGGTCGACGTCAAGCAGCCGAACCGGCCGCACCCGTCGACGCTCCTCGTCTTCACCTTCTGGGCGGCCTGCATCGTCTACAACGTCTTCCAGGGGCTCTACTACGGCATCCGCACCGCGCTCTACATGGACATCACGAACCCGGCGGTCGCGGCGACGCAGTTCACGGCGTACATGGCGCTGCTCAACCTCTGCATCTCGTACAGCGCATGGTGGCAAGGCCACGTCGTCGAGCGCCTCGGTTATCCGCTGACGCTCGTCCTCGACTGCGTGTTCGGGATGAGCGCGCTCGTCCTGCTGCCGCTGATGCGGCCGCGGCGCGCGAGCGCGACGCCGGTCGCGACTGCGGCGACTTCGCCCGCGACCGCCTGACAGCTCGCGAACGCTCGCCGATGGTCAGGAGCGCCGCCGATCGCTTCCAGGACATCCGCGACGCGGTGCGCGCGCTCTGCGCGCAGTTCCCGGACTCGTACCACCGCGACATCGACGCGAAGCGCGCGTATCCCGAAGCATTCGTCGACGCGCTGACGTCGGCCGGCTGGCTCGCCGCGCTGATCCCGCAGGAATACGGCGGCTCGGGGCTCGGCCTCGCCGAGGCGAGCGTCGTCATGGAGGAGATCAACCGCAGCGGCGGCAACGCCGGCGCGTGCCACGGCCAGATGTACAACATGGGAACGCTGATGCGGCACGGCAGCGAGGCGCAAAAGCGCCTGTACCTGCCGAAGATCGCGAGCGGCGAGTGGCGGCTGCAGTCGATGGGCGTCACCGAACCTTCGAGCGGCACCGACACGACGAAGATCCGCACGACCGCGACCAGGCGCGGCGACCGCTGGGTCGTCAACGGCCAGAAGGTCTGGATCTCGCGCGTCCAGCACAGCGACTGGATGATCCTGCTCGCACGGACGACGCCGCTCGCCGACGTGCAGAAGAAGACCGACGGCATGTCGATCTTCATGGTCGACCTGCGCGCCGCCGAGCGAAGCGGCATGACCGTGCGGCCGATCGCGAACATGGTCAACCACGAGACCAACGAGCTCTTCTTCGAGAACCTCGAGCTCCCCGCCGAGAACCTGATCGGCGAGGAAGGCAAGGGCTTCCGCTACATCCTCGACGGGCTCAACGCCGAGCGCACGCTGATCGCCGCCGAGTGCATCGGCGACGGTCGCTGGTTCATCGACCGCGTCACCGCGTACGCCGGCGAGCGCGTCGTCTTCGGCAGGCCGATCGGCCAGAACCAGGGCGTGCAGTTCCCGATCGCTTCAGCCTACATCGAAGTGGAAGCCGCCGACCTGATGCGCTTCAAGGCGTGCGCGCTGTTCGACGCGCACGAGCCGTGCGGCGCCGAGGCGAACATGGCGAAGTACCTGGCGGCGAAGGCGAGCTGGCAGGCCGCCGACGCGTGCCTGCAGTTCCACGGCGGCTTCGGCTTCGCGCACGAGTACGACGTCGAGCGCAAGTTCCGCGAGACGCGGCTCTACCAGGTCGCTCCGATCTCGACCAACCTCATCCTCAGCTACGTCGCCGAGCACGTGCTCGGGCTGCCGCGGAGCTTTTGAACGTGCCCCTGCGCGACGCCGAGCGCATGAAGCCACTCGAAGGCATCACCGTCGTCACGCTCGAGCACGCGATCGCGGCGCCCTTCTGCACGCGCCAGCTCGCCGATCTCGGCGCGCGCGTCATCAAGGTCGAGCGGCCCGGCGTCGGCGACTTCGCCCGCGGCTACGACAGCCGCGTCAAGGGCCTCGCGTCGCATTTCGTCTGGACCAACCGCAGCAAGGAGAGCCTGACGCTCGACCTCAAGCATGCCGACGCGGCGCCGATCCTCGCCCGTCTGCTCGAACGCGCCGACGTCCTCGTGCAGAACCTCGCTCCCGGCGCCGCCGCGCGCATGGGCCTCTCGCACGAGGCGCTCGCGCCGACGCATCCGCGCCTGATCGTGTGCGACATCTCGGGCTACGGCGACGACCCCGAGCGGCCCGGGCCGTACCGCGACAAGAAGGCGTACGACCTGCTGATCCAGAGCGAGTCGGGATTCCTTTCCGTCACCGGCGCCGGCGACGAGCCGGCCAAGGCCGGCTGCTCGATCGCCGACATCGCCGCCGGCATGGTCGCGTACAGCAGCATCCTCGCGGCGCTGCTGCAGCGCGGCCGCACCGGGCGCGGCTGCCGCATCGACGTCTCGATGCTCGAGAGCATGGTCGAGTGGATGAGCTTCCCGATGTACTACGCGTTCGAGGGCGCCGATCCGCCGCCGCGCGCGGGTGCGGCGCACGCGACGATCTATCCCTACGGGCCGTTCCCGGCGGGCGACGGCAAGCTCGTG
>JASLGD010000407.1 GCA_030150305.1 Caldimonas sp.
TCCAAGCCCGCGCAGGCCCGCCCCCCAACCCCGGGGCGGCCGGGCGGCCATCCCCTTCCGCAGAAGAACACGGAGCATCGCCATGCGAACCACCTATTGCGGCCTGGTCAGCGAGCAGCTGATGGGCCAGAGCGTGACCCTGATGGGCTGGGCCCATCGCCGCCGCGACCACGGCGGCGTCATCTTCGTCGACCTGCGCGACCGCGAAGGGCTGGTCCAGGTCGTCTGCGATCCCGACCGCGCCGAGATGTTCGCTATCGCGGAGCAGGTGCGCAACGAGTTCTGCCTCAAGGTCACCGGGCTCGTCCGCGCGCGGCCCGCCGGCACCGAGAACCCCAACCTCACCAGCGGCAAGGTCGAGGTGCTCTGCCATTCGCTCGAGGTGCTGAACCCGAGCGTGACGCCGCCCTTCCAGCTCGACGACGACAACCTCTCCGAGACGACGCGGCTCACCCACCGCGTGCTCGACCTGCGGCGGCCGCCGATGCAGCGCAACCTCATGCTGCGCTACCGCATGGCGATGGAGGTCCGACGCTTCCTCGACGCCAACGGCTTCATCGACATCGAGACACCGATGCTCACCAAGAGCACGCCCGAGGGCGCGCGCGACTACCTCGTGCCGAGCCGCGTCCACGACGGCATGTTCTTCGCGCTGCCGCAGTCGCCGCAGCTCTTCAAGCAGCTGCTGATGGTCGCCGGCTTCGATCGCTACTACCAGATCACGAAGTGCTTCCGCGACGAGGATCTGCGCGCCGACCGCCAGCCCGAGTTCACGCAGATCGACATCGAGACGTCGTTCCTCGACGAGACCGAGATCCGGGCGATGTTCGAGGAGATGATCCGCAGCACCGTCAAGCACGCGATCGGCGTCGAGCTGCCGCCGTTCCCGGTGATGACGTACGCCGACGCGATGCGCCGCTTCGGCAGCGACAAGCCCGACCTGCGCGTCCAGCTCGAGCTCACCGAGCTGACCGACGTCATGAAGGACGTCGACTTCAAGGTCTTCTCGGCGCCGGCGAACGCGAAGGGCGGCCGGGTCGCGGCGCTGCGCGTTCCCGGGGGTGGCGAGATGAGCCGCGGCGAGATCGACGGCTACGGCGAGTTCGTCAAGATCTACGGCGCCAAGGGGCTCGCCTGGATCAAGGTCAACGACGCCGCGCGCGGCCGCGACGGCCTGCAGTCGCCGATCGTCAAGAACCTGCACGACAACGCGCTCGCCGAGGTCCTCAAGCGCACCGGCGCGCAGGACGGCGACCTCATCTTCTTCGGCGCCGACAAGGCGCAGGTCGCGAGCGACGCGCTCGGCGCGCTGCGCGTCAAGATCGGCCACAGCGAGTTCGGCAAGTCGCGCGGGCTCGTTCGCGGCGACTGGGCGCCGCTCTGGGTGGTCGACTTCCCGATGTTCGAGTACGACGAGGGCGAGCAGCGCTGGTCGGCGATGCACCACCCGTTCACGAGCCCGAAGGACGGCCACGAAGACTGGCTCGAGAGCGATCCCGGCCGCTGCATCGCCAAGGCGTACGACGTCGTGCTGAACGGCATCGAGCTCGGCGGCGGCTCGGTGCGGATCCACCGCGAGGACGTGCAGAGCAAGGTGTTCCGCGCGCTCAAGATCGGCGCCGAGGAGGCGCGCGCGAAGTTCGGCTTCCTGCTCGATGCGCTGCAGTACGGCGCGCCGCCGCACGGCGGCATCGCGATCGGCCTCGACCGCTTCGTCATGCTGATGACCGGCGCCGAGTCGCTGCGCGACGTCATCGCGTTCCCGAAGACGCAGCGCGCGCAGGACCTGCTGACGAACGCGCCGAGCCCGGTCGACGAGAAGCAGCTGCGCGAGCTGCACATCAGGCTGCGGAACCCGCAACCGGCGGGCTGAAGCCCGCCGGCTGCGCCGAAGCAATGGCGCCCCCGCTCGCTCCGCTCGCCGCCCCCCGAGGGGGCTTGTCGCCGCGCTCGACCGTCGAGGCATGACAGTTCCCATGCGGCGCTTCAAGGTTCCGGAGTCGGTCCTCGTCGTCATCCACACGCGCGACCTCGACGTCCTGCTGCTCGAGCGCGCCGACGCGCCCGGCTACTGGCAAAGCGTCACCGGCTCGAAAGACACGCCTGGCGAGGCGCTCGTCGACACCTGCATCCGCGAGGTCGCCGAGGAGACCGGCATCGCGATCGGCTCCGCCGCGGTGCCGCTCGCGCGCCTCGTCGACTGGCAGCTCGCCAACGTCTACGAGATCTATCCGGTCTGGCGGCACCGCTATGCTGAGGGCGTGACGCACAACACCGAGCACGTCTTCGGCCTCGAGGTCGACGCCGGCACCGCGGTGCGGCTGGCGCCGCGCGAGCACGTCGCCCACGCCTGGCTCGACTGGCGCGCCGCCGCCGACCGCTGCTTCTCGCCGTCGAACGCCGAGGCCATCCTGCAGTTGCCGCGACGAGCGGCGCCGCGCGGGCGCTGACTCGGCGCGCAATTTGCTCTCGCCACCTTCGCGATGCGCGTCTTCCACAGCACCCAGCACTCCGGGTTCCACAGCACTCAGTTTCCGAGCAACGTCCTGCGGGTCGCGACGTACAACATCCACAAGGGCGTGCGCGGCGTCGGCCCGCGGCGCCGGCTCGAGATCCACAACCTCGTCCTCGGCATCGAGGCACTCGACGCCGACTTCGTGTTCCTGCAGGAAGTGCGGCGCATGAACCACGCGGCGGCGCGCCACTTCCCCGACACCAAGTTCGGCTGGCCGAAGGTGCCGCAGGCCGACTACCTCGCTCCGGAGGGCTACGACGTGGCCTACGTCACCAACGCGGTGACGAAGGACGGCGAGCACGGCAACGCGCTGCTGTCGCGCTGGCCGATCGGCGACATCGGCCACCACGACGTCTCGGACCATCGCTTCGAGCAGCGCGGCCTGCTGCACGTCCCGGTGACGTGGAACGGCACCGTCGTCCATGCGATCGTCGCCCACTTCGGCCTCATCCACGCGAGCCGCGTGCGCCAGTCGCAGCGGCTCGGCAAGTTCATCGAGGACACGGTGCCGCACGACGCCGCGGTGATCGTCGCCGGCGACTTCAACGACTGGGGCGAGAAGCTCGACTCGCTGATGGAGAGCTGCGGCCTCGCACGCAGCATCGTCCCCGGCGATCCGCCGGCGCGCTTCAACACCTTTCCGTCGCGGCTGCCGCTCTTCTCGATGGACCGGATCTACACGCGCGGCTTTCGCTGCCGCGGGACGAGCGTGCCGCGCGGCAGCGCGTGGGCGCGGATGTCGGATCACCTGCCGCTCGTCGCCGAGCTCGAGCTCGCCTGACCTCCGGGCGGGCACCCGGATGAGCACGGAGGCATCGCGAAGCGCCGAGGCGAAGGGCGCGCTTCGGCCCGGCCATCGGCTGAAGCTGCTGAAAGGCGGCGCTGCGCTCTTCGCCGAGCTCGTCGAGGCGATCGACGGCGCGCGCGCCGAGGTGATGCTCGAGACCTACATCTTCGAGTTCGTCGGCGCGACGATCGCCGTCGCCGAGGCGCTCGAGCGCGCCGCGGCGCGCGGCGTCGTCGTGCGCGTCGTCGTCGACGGCATCGGCACCGGCGAGATCCCGGCCGAGTGGCGGCGGCGCTGGCAGGCCGCCGGAGTCCGCTGGCGCATCTTCAATCCGGCGCGCGGCTGGCGCGTTCTCCTGCCGCCGCGCTGGCGGCGGCTGCACCGCAAGCTCTGCGTCGTCGACGCGCGCGTGTGCTTTTGCGGCGGCATCAACATCCTCGACGACTACTTCGACCCGACGCGCGGCGCGCTCGCCGAGCCGCGCTTCGACTTCGCGGTGCGCGTCACCGGTCCGCTCGTCGACGACGCGCACGAGACGATGACGCGCCTCTGGTGGCGGACGCAGGCGGCGCGCGACGCGCGCCACGTCGACGTCGCCGGCGCGCTCGCCGCGGTGAAGCAGGCGGCGCGCGCCGGCACCGACGCCGGCGATCCCGACCTCAACGCCGAGCGCGTCGCCGACCCGCCAGCGCCGGGCGACGGCGTCCTCGCCGGCCTCGTGCTGCGCGACAACTTCCGCTTCCGCAAGCGCATCGAGCACTTCTACCGCTTCGCGATCGCGCAGGCGCGCGAGGAGATCGTGATCGCCAACGCCTACTTCGTTCCCGGCGTCGCGCTGCAGCGGGCGCTGCGCTCCGCGGCCGCGCGCGGCGTGCGCGTCACGCTGCTGCTGCAGGGACGCTACGAGTACTTCATGCAGCACCACACGAGCCGGGCGATGTACGGAATGATGCTCGACGCGGGCATCGAGATCATCGAGTACGCGCCGAGCTTCCTGCATGCCAAGGTCGCGGTCTTCGACGGCCCGCAGGGCGCGATCGCGACGGTCGGATCGTCGAACCTCGATCCCTTGAGCCTCCTGCTCGCGCGCGAAGCGAACGTCTTCGTCCTCGACGAGGCGTTCGCCGCCGAGCTGCGCGCGCACCTGCGCGACGCCGCCGAGCACAGCGGCAAGCGGATCGAGAAGTCGCACTACCTCCGTCGTCCGTTCGTCAGTCGCAGCCTCGCGTGGATCGCGTACGGCGCGATGCGCTTTGCGCTCTTCGCGACGCGCAACCGGTACTGAAGGGTGCTCGCGACCTTGCAGCTTCGCTGCACCGGTACCCGCCGCGGGGGCCACGGCCGACGTCGGCAGCGGCGCGGCGGCTGGCCGGCGCGATGAGCGACGACCTGGTCGTCCAGCGCCGCGAAGGCCTCTACTGCCCGCCCGGCGACTTCTACCTCGACCCGTGGCTCCCGGTCGACCGCGCCGTGATCACGCACGCGCACGGCGACCACTCGCGGCGCGGCAACGCCCACTACCTCGCCGCGGCGCCGGGCGAGGGCGTGCTGCGCACGCGCCTCGGCGACGTCGACCTGCAGACGCTCGCGTACGGCGAGACGATCGACCACTTCGGCGTGCGCGTGAGCCTGCATCCCGCGGGCCACGTCCTCGGCTCGGCGCAGGTGCGTCTCGAGCACGCCGGCCGCGTCTGGGTCGTCTCGGGCGACTACTACGTGAGCGGGAGCGGCGCCGACGCACGCGAGGACAACGCGACGTGCACGCCGTTCGAGCCGGTGCGCTGCGACTGCTTCGTCACCGAGTCGACGTTCGGCCTGCCGATCTACCGCTGGCGGCCGCAGGCCGAGGTCTTCGCCGAGATCGACGACTGGTGGCGCGGCAACGCCGCCGCCGGCCGCGCGAGCCTGATCATGGGCTACGCGTTCGGCAAGGCGCAGCGCATCCTCGCCGGAGTCGATCGCACGATCGGGCCGATCGCGGTGCACGGCGCGATCGAGCCGCTCAACCGCGCGTACCGCGCCGCCGGCGTCGATCTGCCCGAGACGCCGGTCGCGACGTCGATCACCGACCGTTCCTTCTTCCGCGGCGCGCTGATCGTCGCGCCGCCGGCGGCACAGCACTCGACGTGGACGCGCCGCTTCGGCGACGTCAGCGACGCGTTCGCGAGCGGCTGGATGCAGCTGCGCGGCGCGCGCCGGCGGCGTTCGGTCGACCGCGGCTTCGTCCTCAGCGACCACGCCGACTGGCCAGGCCTCGGGCGCGCGATCCGCGCGACGGGCGCCGGCCGCGTCATCGTCACCCACGGCTACGAGGCGGTGATGGTGCGCTGGCTCGCCGAGCAGGGCTTCGAGGCGTCGGCGTTCGCGACCGAATACGGCGACCGCGACGACGACGACGATCTCGTGCGCGCCGTCGAGACCGCCGAATGAGGCGCTTCGCGCAGCTCTTCGCCGAGCTCGATCGCAGCACCGCGACGCACGCCAAGGTCGACGCGCTGAAGCGCTACTTCGCGAGCGCGGCGCCGCGCGACGCGGCGTGGGCGGTCTATTTCCTCGCGGGCGGCAAGCCTCGCCAGGTCGTCCCGAACGCGGTCCTGTGGGCGACCGCGTGCGACCGCGCCGGCATCGACGACTGGCTGTTCGACGCCTGCTACCAGGCGGTCGGCGACTTCGCCGAGACGGTCGCGCACGTGCTGCCGCCGCCCGAGCGCGCGAGCGACCTCGGCCTCGCCGACTGGGTCGAGGAGCGGCTGCTGCCGTTGCGCGGGCTGTCGCCGATCGAGCAGTCCGAGCGCGTCGCTTCGTACTGGGACGAGCTCGACTCGGCCGGTCGCTTCCTCTTCAACAAGCTGATCGGCGGCGAGTTCAGGATCGGCGTCTCGAAGCTGCTCGTGCAGCGAGCGCTGGCTGAAGGATCCGGGATCGACGCCAAGCTCGTCGCGCAACGCATGATGGGCTACACCGACAAGGGCGCGACGCCGAGCGCCGAGCGCTTCGCGCAGCTCACCGCGTCGGCAGAAGCGGGCCCGCTCGACGTCGGCCAGCCGTATCCGTTCTTCCTTGCGCATCCGCTCGACCTCGCCGTCGAGCAGTTCGACGCGAAGCTCGCCGCGCCCGAACGCTGGCAGGTCGAGTGGAAGTACGACGGCATCCGCGCCCAGGTCGTCAAGCGCGCCGGCCGCGTCTGGATCTGGTCGCGCGGCGAGGAGCTCGTCACCGAGCGATTTCCCGAGGTCGTCGCCGTTGCGCAGCGCCTCGCCGACGGCACCGTGCTCGACGGCGAGCTCGTCGCCTGGAGCGCGGGCCGCGTGCAGCCGTTCGCGCTGCTGCAGCAGCGCATCGGCCGCAAGTCGCTGACGAAGAAGGTGCTCGACGCGGCGCCGGTCGCCTTCATCGCCTATGACGTGCTCGAGGACGGCGGCGTCGACGTTCGCGAGCTGCCGCAGCACGCGCGCCGCACGCGGCTCGAGCGCATCGTCGGCGCGCTGCCCGGGCTCGTGCTCTCGCCGATCGAGTCGCGCGCCGACTGGACGGCGTACGCCGCGCTGCGCAACGAGGCGCGCGAACGCGGCGTCGAGGGGTTCGTCCTCAAGCACCGCGACGCGCGCTACGGCACCGGGCGCAGGAAGCAGGACGATCTCGCCGGCGGCACGTGGTGGAAGTGGAAGATCGATCCGTTCTCGGTCGACTGCGTCCTCGTCTACGCGCAGCCCGGCCACGGCCGCCGCGCCAGCGTCTACACCGACTACACCTTCGCCGTCTGGAGCCGCGTTCCCGAGGGCGCAGAGGAGGTCGCGGCCGCGCTCGACGCGATCGCGACGCGCCGCACCGCTGATCCGGAGGCGCTGCAGCTCGTTCCGTTCGCGAAGGCGTACTCGGGTCTCACCGACGAAGAGTTTCGCCGCGTCGACCGCGTCATCCGCCGCGACACGGTCGAGAAGTTCGGACCGGTGCGCAGCGTCCGGCCGAGCCTCGTCTTCGAGCTCGGTTTCGAAGGCATCCAGCGCAGCGCCCGCCACAAGAGCGGAATCGCGGTGCGCTTCCCGCGCATGCTCAGGATCCGCGACGACAAGCCGCTGCACGAAGCCGACACGCTCGCGACGCTCGAAGCGCTGCTTGCGGTGCAGCAGGGGCAAGCTGCGCGCTGACATGCTGCGCAGGTTGTGACGACTACGTGTTCGTGGCGCACGGGGGGCGGTGGCGCACGCGGGCGCGGGGGGCGGGTGGCCGATTTCCTCCAT
>JASLGD010000437.1 GCA_030150305.1 Caldimonas sp.
GCGGCTGCCGTGCACCGATGGCGCCCAGAGCCTTGTAGTTGAGCGCCTCGTTCGCGAAGCGCTGCGCCTCGAGGTTGACCAGAATGGCGCCGCGGATGATCGGAAACAGCAGCGTGGGCGAATCGTCCGGCCGTTGTGTCAGCTCGGGGTAGCGGTCGAGGGACGCGCCGAGCGTCGCTTCGATGTACGCCATGTCGGCGAGTGCGGCACCGACGGCGCAGGCCATGAGAAAGCCGTCGCCGGTATTGTCTCGCCCGCCCATGGCGATGGCGTCGACCCACTGAGGCGCGAAGATCTGCAGCAGCTCGCGGTTGCGCACGAAGCCGCCGCTTGCCAGCACGACGCCGCGCGCGGCGTCCACCTGCACCGGCGCGCCTTCGATCTCTACCGAGGCGCCGACGACACGCCCGGAGGGGTCCCGCCGCAAGCGACGCGCTCGCGCGCGGCTGACGTAGCGCACGTTCGGGTGCGCGAGCACGTGGCGGTGCAATGCCCTCGCCACCTCTCCGACCTCCGTACCGTGAACGCGGTTGACGCTGCCGCGCGCTGCCGCTGGCGTCAGCCGGAATTCCACGCCCCGCTCGCGCAGCCAATAGAAGGTGGCGAGCTGATGGTCCAGGTAAGACTGCAGCATCTCGGGGTCGTTCTGGCCACGGCCTGTTTCGAGCAAGTCGCGCCGAAACGCCTCGACGCTGTCCTCGATACCCAGCGCTTGCTGCTGGTCCGTGGCCGCGAAAGCCAAGCCTCCACCGGCCAGCACCGACGAGCCGCCGAATTCACGGCCCTTCTCCAGCAGGCACACCGAGGCACCTGCCTCGGCAGCACTCAGCGCGGCTGCATTGCCCGCCAGACCGGCGCCGACGACGACAACGTCGGCTCGGATCGGCGCGGATGATGGCTCAGCACCGATCACGTTGTCTGCTCCGATCCCGCGACGTCCGAGCCGGATCGCCCCAGGATTTCCGCGGGGGCATGTCCCGCGGCAGCCAGAGCCAAGGCGTCCACCCGCTGCGGCAGCTTCTCGCCGCGCCAGAAGATATGAAGGTCCGGGCGCAGCAGCAGCAGCGCGCAGCCGAAGACCTCGCGGACGTGAGGCTCGTCGAGCTGCAGCACGTCGAAGGGCACACCGATACGACCGAAGTACGAACGCACCTCCGCAACGGCGCGCGAGTCGAGTGTGCGCGAAAGGTCCAGCAACGTGTAGCCCATGCCCAGCACGTCCTGCAGCGCGCGGCCATCCTTGAGCCAGATGTGCGGCACTCGGACGCCGGGGCGGGTATGGGGGGTATAGGTCGTCGTGTCCCAGACGTCGACATCGCCCGGCTCGGTGGCGATGAGCGGCGAGCCCGCGTAGCTGTACCCGAGCTCGACGCCGATCATCTCGTGCACACGGCGGTGATAGCGATCCGCCGCCCGCGCGATCTGGAGGCGCACTGCAGCGCCTTCGGGCGTGTCGTCCGCGACGCAGGGCTGCCACAACGAGCGCCACATCTTCACACCCGCAGCGGCCCAGCCGGCAGCTTCGACGTTGCGCGCGCCGACCTTGCGTCGCTCCGTCTCGTAGCTTCGCAGCAGCCCGGCGCCGCCCCAGCCCTGCACCGTTCCGGCGAGCTTCCAGGCCAGATCGATCGCGTCGCCGACGCCGGTGTTCATGCCAAGACCACCGGTCGGAATCATGAGGTGCGCGGCGTCGCCGGCAAGGAAGACGCGCCCGTCGCCGTACCGCTCGGCGAGCAACAGGTGGTGCTTCCAGCTGGTGGTGGCGGTGATGGAGAACTCGAAGTCGAAACCGACGCGGTCGCGAATGGCCTGTTCGAGATCCGCATCGGCTAGCAGGGCCACGTTCATCGTGAACTCCTTGCGGCTGCCCTGCACCACGATGGCGCCGCCACCGTCGTCCGCGAAGTAGTAGTGCCTTCCCTGCCCGTGCGGCAGGAGGTCGTACAGAGTCTCGGAGCGGAAGGTCACCTGACGAAGCGAGCGCAGGCTGCCGCGCCCCTGCAACTCGATGCCGAGCGTCTTGCGAACGAGGCTCGTCGCGCCGTCGCAGCCGACCAGGTAGGTCGCCCTCGAGACTGCGCGCGCACCGTCCGGTCCATCGATGCGCACGTCGACGCCGTCCGGGTCCTGTGCGAAGCCGACAAGCGCGCAGCCGAAGCGCACGGTCACGTTCGGAGTCGCTTCGGCCACAGCCTTGAGCATCGGCGTCAGGTCGTTCTGCGACACGAGCTGGTACGGCTCGAGCGGCTCCGACGCGTCGCTACAAGCTGCGATGGCGGCCCGATGTTCCGCGACTGTGGCATAGCGAAGACGAAGCAACGGCTCATCTGCCAGCCGGGTCACGATGAACACGTCCATCGATGCGTGCGCGGGATAGCCCAGTGCGCGCACGCGTTCGGCCAGGCCCAGACGGCGAAACAGCTCCATCGTCCGCGCGTTGGAGCGGTCCATCTTCGGATACGGCGCCGGCGCCGTATCCTTCTCCAGCAACAGCGTCCGCACGCCTCGCCGGCCCAGGTCGATCGCCAGCACCAGACCGACCGGTCCCGCACCGGCAACCACCACGTCGAAATCATTCATGCGTGCATCCGCAGGTGTCCGGGCCGGGTTCGATGCAGGACCCTGACGGAGTGCGGAGCTAGGGCCGCTTCATCTGACACGAGGTCGGCTGGCTCGCCACATACGAGTCGAGCCGCTTGATCGTTTTCCAGCCGTAGCCGGAGCCATCGGTATCGAATCGGAGGTCCTTGTCCTTGCCGTCCACCTTCACGTACGACGTCACATAGAGCGGCTGCTGCAGTTGGTGATCGGATTTGCGCATCTCGATCTCATCGGCTAGGCCGGCGATCTTCAATCCCTCGAGCGCGTAAGCGACCTTCACCGGATCAGTGCTCTTGGCCTTCTGCACCGCTGCGGCCAGCATGGCAAAAACGTTCGGGATATTGGGGACGTTGATGTCGTCGCCTGGATACTTCTTGCGGAAGGCCGTCAGCAGCTCGCTGCCCTTGAAGTCGGGCGGGTTGTTGGGGTTCCACAGCGTCGTGTCGTAGATCTGCCCGACAAAAGGTTCGCCCAGCGCCCCCGCGACGCCTCGGTTGTGCGCGTAGTAGGTGAAGATCCTCGTCTTGACGCCTGCATCGCGCGCCGCCTTTGCGATGCCGATGATGTCCGGACCGAACAGGCTCGTGACCACCAGGTCGGCGCCGGACGCCTTGATCTTGGCGACATAGGGCGAGAAGTCTTTCACCTGAGCGAACGGGATCAGGTCGTCGCCGACGATCTCGAGCGAAGGCTTCTTGCGCTTGAGCAGGTCTTTCAACGCCTTCGAGGTCGCCTGCCCCATCGCATAGTTGGCGTTGATCAGATAGATCTTCTTGACCTCGGGCATGTTCTGCACGATCTGCGAGGTCGTGGCCTCCGCCTTCATGTCGGTGTTGGGTTCGAAGCGGAAATGCCAGAAGCTGCACTTCTCGTTGGTGAGCTCGGTGTCGGTGGAGGTCGGATTCAGCAGCACGACTTCCTTGCCGGGATTGCGTTCGTTGTGCTTGTTGATCGCCTCGATCATCGCGTGGCTCACGCTCGAGCTCAGCCCCTGCAGGACGAAGCGGTAGCCTTCGCCGATCGCCTTGTTCAGCTGGATCAGCGAGGTCTGGGGCTCGTTCTTGTTGTCGAACGGAACGACCTCGAATTTCAGATCCGCGGGCCACTTGTCCCGTCGGGCCAGATAGGCGAGCGTCTCGTCGATATTGCGGCGCTGGTTCTGGGTCGTCGCTGCGAAGGGGCCCGACATCGGGTCGATGAAGGCGACCTTGACGGTTTGCGCGTGCGAGGCGACACACGCCAGCGAAGCAGCGAGCGCGATGGCGTTGAGGGAAATCGTTTTCAACGTACTTGTCTCCAGGATGGGTTCTGTGCGGTCGGTCAGACTTCGAGCCATTCCTTGCGCATGGGGTGATCGGCACGAAGTTGCGCGGGTGTGCCTTCGAACACGTTGTGGCCGTGCCCCATCACGTAGAGCCGGCCGGAGATCTTGAGGGCGATGTCGAGCTTCTGCTCGACGAGCACGACGGTGACGCCGCGGTCACGCAGGCTTTCGAGAAAACGTGCGACCTGCGCGACGATCAACGGGGCCAGCCCTTCGGTCGGCTCGTCGATCAGGATGCATTGCGGATCGCCCATCAGCGTGCGGCAGAGCGTGAGCATCTGCTGCTCGCCGCCCGAGAGCGACCCCGCCAGGGTGTGACTGCGCTCCCCCAGCCGCGGGAACAGCTCGTACATGTCGCCGATGCGCCAGCTGCTGCCCTTGCGATCGCCGAGCACCAGGTTCTGCTCGACCGTGAGCGTCGGGAAGATGTCGCGGTTCTCGGGGACGTATCCCATGCCTCTGCGGGCGATCTCGAAGTCCTTCAGGCCGACGAGGTTCGTGCCCTTGAAGAGGATCTCGCCCTCGGCATGAACGTGGCCCATGATGGCCTTGACCGTGGTCGAGCGACCGACGCCGTTGCGCCCGAGCAGCCCGACGATCTCCCCCTTGTGCACCCTCATGCTGACGCCGCGCAGGACATGACTCTTTCCGTACCACGCGTTCACGCCGCGCAGTTCGAGCAGAGCCTCGCTCACGCCGCTGGCTCCTCGGCCATGTGCACACCGAGGTAGGCCTCCTGCACTGCCGCGTTGTCGCGTATCTTTGATGGCGTGTCGTGGGCGAGAACCTGCCCGTAGACCAGCACGGCGATGCGGTCGGCGAGCCCGAACACGACCCCCATGTCGTGCTCGACCATGAGCAGCGTCTTGCCGACGGTGACCTCGCGAATCAAGGCGACCACGTCGTCCGACTCGGAGCGGCTCATGCCCGCCGTGGGCTCATCCAGCAGGATCAGCTCGGCCCCGCCGGCGATGGTGACTCCGATCTCCAAGGCGCGCTGCTCCGCGTACGTGAGCAGTCCGGCCTGGACTGAACGGCGCGACTTGAGTCCGATGCGCTCCAGCACCGACTGGGCGGTCTCCCGCACGTCGTGCATGCGGGGCAGGCGCCTCAGCACCGAATAGCCGTGGCCCTTGGCCCAGAGCACGGCGCACTCGAGGTTGTCGTACACGCTCAGGCGATGGAAGATGTTGGTGATCTGGAAGCTGCGCGAAAGCCCGCGACGGTTGATTTCGAAAGGGCTGAGCCCCATGATCGACCGCCCCTTCAGCAACACCTCTCCGGAGCTGGCCGGAAACTGGCCGGAGATGAGATTGAAGAGCGTCGACTTGCC
>JASLGD010000487.1 GCA_030150305.1 Caldimonas sp.
CCTTCGATGCTCGCGGTGACGACGCTTCGCGTTGTCACCGCGAGCATCGAAGGCGGCCTCGTCGACTCGGGCAACGCGCCCAAAGCCGGTTGGCGCGGCACGCTGCACGAGCTCGTCGCGAGGAGCAGCAGCGCGCCGACGCGCACGTGGCTGCAGGCGCGCGAGCTGCGCGGCGCGGTCGTGTGGGGCGACGGCCCGACGCGCGTCGACGTCGACCCCGGAACGCTGCAGGCGCTCGGCGCGACGGTGCGCTGGAGCCGCGTGGCGTGGCGTGCCGGCGCCACGCCGTCGAGCCCCGGTCGCCTCGATGCGCACGCCGTCGTCGAGCCACTGCCGGTGGCGCCGCTGCTGCACACGCTCGAGCCCGACTTCGGCTGGGGCGGCGACCTCACGGTCGGCGCGCGCATCGACGTGCAGAGCGCGCCGAGCGTCGTCGTCGACGTCGTCGTCGAGCGCGCGGGCGGCGATCTCACCGTCACCGAAGGAACCTCGACGACCGCGCTCGGCTTCAGCGACCTGCGCCTCGGAGTCGCGGCGAGCGCGGGGGTCTGGCACTTCACCGCGGCGCTCGCCGGCAGCGCGGTCGGCACCGGCTCGGCGGCGATCACCGCACGCACGACGAGCGCGGCGACGTGGCCGACGCCGTCGACGCCGATCGACGGCACGGTCGAGCTGGACGTGCCGCGCCTCGCGACGTGGGGAACGTGGCTGCCCGCGGGCTGGCGCCTCGACGGCGAGCTGCACGCGAGCGCGCGCCTGCAGGGCCGGTTCGGCGCGCCGACCTACACCGGCCGGCTCGAGGGATCGCACATCGCCGTGCGCAACTTCCTGCAAGGCGTCAACGTCAGCGACGGCACCGTCGCGATCGCGCTCGAAGGCGGCACCGCACGCATCGAGACGTTCACCGCGAAGGCCGGCAGCGGCACGGTGCGCCTCGACGGCAACGCGACCTTCGGCGAGGCGCCGGTCGCGCAGCTCGCGCTCGTCGCCGAGCAGTTCCAGATGCTCGGCCGCGTCGACCGCCGCATCGTGACGACCGGACGCGCCGCGATGCGGCTCGATGCGACGACGGTCGCGCTCGACGGCAGCTTCAAGGTCGACGAAGGGCTGATCGACTTCACGCGCTCCGACGCACCGACGCTCGGCGACGACGTCGAGGTCGTGCGCCGGCCGCGTGCGAAGCCGGCGCAGGACGAGCCCGCGCCGCCCGCGCCTGCGGTGGCGCCGGCGACGCGCAAGGTCGCGCTCGACCTGCGCGTCGACATGGGGGAGCGGCTGCGCGTGCGCGGCCACGGCCTCGACACCGGCCTGCGCGGCGAGCTGCGGCTGACCTCGCCGGCGGGCAGGCTCGCCGTCGACGGCACGCTCCGCACCGTCGGCGGCACGTACCAGGCGTACGGCCAGAAGCTGACGATCGATCGCGGCGTCCTCACCTTCGCCGGTCCGGTCGAGAACCCGCGTCTCGACATCGAGGCGACCCGGCCGAACCTCGACGTGCGCGTCGGCGCGCAGATCACCGGCACTGCGCTGACGCCGCGCGTGCGCCTCTTCTCCGAGCCCGACATGTCGGACATCGACAAGCTGAGCTGGCTCATCACCGGCCACGCGAGCGAAGCCGGCGACGCCGCGACGACGGCGCTGCTGCAACAGGCCGCGCTCGGCCTGCTCTCCGGCGAAGGGCCCGGCGCGACCGACCGCATCGTCGAGTCGCTCGGCTTCGACCAGATCGGCGTGCGCCAGGGCCAGACCACCGGCGACACCAAGGAGACGTTCGTGTCGCTCGGCAAGCAGATCTCGCAGCGCTGGTACGTCGGCTACGAGCGCGGGCTGAACGCGACGACCGGAAGCTGGAAGCTGGTCTATCGCATCGCGCAGCGCGTCAGCGTGAGCGCGCAAGCCGGCGAAGACAACGCGATCGACCTCCACTGGATCCTGCGCTGGCACTGACGGCGCGCGCGGCGCCGGCGTTCAAGGCGCGACGTCCCAGTCGGACTTGCCGATGTGGTTCTGCATGAACGCGTCGACCGCGGCGGCGGCGTCGAGCTTGGACGGATCGAAGTCGAACTCGCCTTCGTGGACGACGCCGTTGTCGAACGTCGCGCGAAAGTGGATCGCGCGGCCGGAGACCTCGTAGTCGACGTGGTAGCGGACCGGATCGCCGCCCCCGCCGCGTGCATGCGTTCCTTCGACGGTCGCCAACGCACCCTCTCGTTCTCGCAGGGCCGCCAGTATGACGCGTCTTACACTGGCGCCCCTCTCGCCGTAGTTCAATGGACAGAACGGCCGCCTCCTAAGCGGCAAATACAGGTTCGATTCCTGTCGGCGGGACCAACGCGCAGCCGGACGACCTCGAACACGCGCGTCAAGCGCGCGCGTGTTGTCCATGCATCGATGGCGGACTTTGCGCGCGCGCCCCTGCACCGTGCTAGCGGGTAAGTAGTTGATACCAACTGAAACGTTTACATCGCGTGCGCCGCGAGCGAACGGCACCTGCTCGCGTTAGAAGATCGGGCGACCCGGCGTTTCCCGGGGACATGACGTACCGATCCGATTCCGATGCCCTTTGCCTCTCGCGTGTCCTTCCCCCGTTCGACCCTTCTTCCGTCCTTCCGTTTCCTCCCCGGCTCCGTCACCGCGATCGCGCTCGCGGCGTCTTGCGCAGCGTCGGCACAGACCGATCCAGCAACGTCTTCGTGGCAGCTGTACTCGACCTGGAACGGAGCGGCTCTCGGAACGTACACCGACTTCGCCGCCTGCCGGCAAGCGGCGACGTTGGCACGCGACCTCGCGTGCAAGCCGACCACACCGGCGACCAACAACACGCCGACGCCGCCGCCGATCCAGCCCCAGTCGGTGAAGCCGCCGGCGATGAATTCAGCGTTCCGGATCGACGCATCGAGCCTTCCGCAGCGCGCAGTCGGGGTCGCCTACGACCGCCTCCAGCCGACGACGGAAGTCGCGCCGCCTTCGGACATCGGCGCGTTCCGCATCCCTTGCGACTTTTCGCACATGGCGTTCGACGACCCGATCGTCTATCCCGGCGTCCCGGGCGCATCGCATCTGCACACGTTCTTCGGCAACACGTCGACGAGCGCCACCAGCACCGCGGAGTCGCTTCGCACCAGCGGCAACTCGACCTGCCGCGGCGGAACGATCAACCGAAGCGCGTACTGGGTGCCGAGCATGATCGACACCAAGACGGGCAAGCCGATCGTGCCCGACTTCGCCGGCATCTACTACAAGCAGGGCTACGCGCTCAATCCGCCGACCATCATCCAGCCGTTGCCGGTCGGGCTGCGAATGATCGCCGGCGACCCGACGAGCAATCATCCCGCCAGCCCCTCGACCTACTTCAAGTGCATCGGCGGTCCGAACAACTCGAACGATCAGTACGGCCCTTCGATCCCGAATTGCGACGCCGGCGCCCAGGTCTACCAGGTGATCGACTTCCCGCAATGCTGGGACGGCAAGAACCTCGACGCGCCCGACCACAAGAGCCACATGAGCTACGTCGTCGTGACGGCATCGGGGTTCGCGTGCCCGGCGACGCACCCGGTGGCGCTGCCGCAGATCAGCTTCAACATCGTCTACACGGTGCAGATGGCGAACGCGGCGACCGCATGGCGGCTCTCTTCCGACACGTACGACGTCAGCCTGCCGGCCGGCTACTCGTCGCACGGCGACTGGTTCAACGGCTGGGAGAAGCCGATCTCCGACGCCTGGGTCGCGGGCTGCATCCAGGCGCGCCGCGACTGCCACGCGCACCTGATCGGCGACGGCCGGATGATGTACTGAGCGCGAGCGCGCTCACTGCGTCGGCGGATAGAGGAACGTCCTGGCGACCGGAGCCCAGTCGCTGCCGAGGATCCGCCATTCGAGGACGGCGCCGGCAGGTGCGCCCTCGATCGAGATCGGGTAGAGGCGGCCGATGTCGAAGTCGAGCGTCGACTTGACGCGTGCGGCGGTGAGATAGACCTCGCCGCCGCCGCGGACGCGGAACTCGTGCTTGCCGGGCATCATCGAGACGACCCAGCCCTTGCCGTCCTTGAGGCCGGTGCCGGGGCCGAGCTGGCCGCACGTGCCCTGCGCGTGCGCCTGCTGCGCCTCGACGTCGCTCGGCACCGGCGGACGCGCCGACGCCGCCGCGGCGGCGACGACAACAACGAGCGCCGGCGCGACGCGGGCGGCGCGGGCGGACAGCGAACGGGCGAACGGAAGCACCGCTCGACCTTAGCGCAAAACGGCGCGCTACAGCATCGACTCGATCGGCAGGACCGAGAGGATCTGCACGCCCAGGCGCTTCAGTGCGCTCGTCTGCGGCTCGCGGTCGTGCCGCTTTTCCTCGCCGGAGGCGCTCCGTTCGATCCACACCAGGCCATCGCCTTCGCCGGCGAGACGGACTTCGTACGCACGCCGCGGAACGAGCTCGTCGAACGTCGCCGCGAGCCGGCCGGCGAGCGCTGCGCTCTCGATGACGACGCCGAGCTCGGTGTTGAGCCGCGCCGAGCGCGGGTCGAAGTTGAACGAGCCGACGAAGATGCGCTTGCCGTCGACCGCGTAGGTCTTCGCGTGCAGCCCCGACGCGCCGCCCGAGCCGCTGCGGCTCTCCTCGGCAGGCGCACCAGCGGCGAGCGGCTTCAGCTCGTAGAGCACGACGCCGGCGAGCAGCAGGTCGCGTCGACGCTTCATGTAGCCGGCGTGGACGACGCTCACGTCCGACGCGGCGAGCGAGTTGGTGAGGATGCGGACGCGGACGCCGCGACGCGCGAGCTCGACGAGCGCGGCCGTCCCTTCGTCGGCGGGAACGAAATACGGCGAGACGATGTCGAGCGAACGCTCGGGACGTCCCATCCTGCGCATCAGCTCAGGAAAGAGCAGGACGTCGCTCGGCGCGGCGGCGTCGAGCGTCTTCGCCGGATCGTCCTGCACGACGTGCGCGACGCTCCAGTCGAGCGCGAGGCTTCGCGTCTGCAGCTGCTCGACGAGCGACGACCCGCGCACCGCGTCGAGATACGCGATCGATGCCGGATCGGCGCGCGTCGCCGCGAACTTCGCCTCGAGCTCGCGCACGCCGTCGGCCCCCGCCGCGCCGACGAACTGCGCCGCCGGATACGCCGACGCGCTGTTCCAGTAGCGGTCGAACTGCGCCGACACGTCGCGCACCGCGGGCCCGACGCCGAGCACGTCGAGGTCGGCGAAGTCGGCGCCGTCGCCGGCGGCGAAGTACTCGTCGGCGACGTTGCGCCCGCCGACGATCGTCGCGACGTTGTCGGCGGTGAACGACTTGTTGTGCATGCGGCGGTTCAGGCGCGAGAACTCGGTCGCGAAGCCGAGCAGACGCGCGCTGCGCTGCGCGAACGGGTTGTAGAGGCGAAGCTCGACGTTGCGATGCGCGGCCAGCGTGGCGAGCACGCGATCGAGCCCGCGCGTGTTGGCGTCGTCGAGCAGCAGGCGAACGCGAACGCCGCGCTCGGCGGCGCGCCAGAGCGCTTCGAAGAGGAGCGTGCCGGCGCGATCGTCGTGCCAGATGTAGTACTGCGCATCGATCGAGCGCTGCGCCGCAGCGGCGAGCGCCATCCGGGCGGCGAAGGCGTCGCGAGGATCGGAGAGCGCGTGGAAGCCCGACGTGCCGGCGGGCGCGTCGGCGAGCAACGGCGCGACCGCGTGGCCGAGACGCGTCTCGCGCGCGTCTTCGATCGCCGTCGACGCGACGCGGTCCGCCGCCGGCGGCGGCAGGCCCGCGCAGGCGACGACCATCGCCGCGACCGCCACGATCGCGATGCGCGCGACGAAGCTCGGGACGTCTGCGTCGCGCCTCGGCATCGCGGTCGGGCCTCGCTCGCGCGCGGACGCGGCGGCTCAGCGGTGGATGGCGGCGTCGACGGCGGCGAGGAACTGCTCGTCGCCGAAGGGCTTGCGCAGCAGCGCCGTCGCGCCCGCCTCCATCGCCTGCGCGAGGTCGTGGCGGTCGTCGAGCGCCGTGATGAAGACGATCGGCACGTCGATGCGCTGCTCGCGCAGCCAGGCCTGGACGTCGAAGCCGGTCATGCCCTGCATGCGGATGTCGAGCACGAGGCACGCAGGCTGGTGCGTCGCCAGCGAGCGCAGGAACTCGGGGCCCGAGGCGTACGACTCGACCTCGTAGTGGGCCGAGCGCAGCAGCCGTGTCAGCGCCTTCCGGATCGGCAATTCGTCGTCCACGACCGCAACGATCGACGCCGTGTGTTCCATGAAGCCCCGCCGTGTTTTGGCCCCGAAACAATAGGCGCCCGCAATCGGAGCGCCTATGGGACCTTGGACCCGGTTCGGATCCAGGCGATCAGCGGCCCGGGACGACCCCCATGCGCTCGACCAGCCGGGCCAGCTGCGCCAGCGACTTGACGTTCATCTTGCTCATCATCCGGGCGCGGTGCACCTTGATCGTCTTCAGCGCCGTGCCGAGCTCGTCGGCGGTCTGCTTGTTGAGCCGGCCGGCCACGACGCGGTCGAGCACCTGGCGCTCGCGCGCCGTCAGGCTCGCGAGCCGCTGCCGGCCGACGACCAGGTCGGCGTTGTCGCGGCGGAACACGCGATCGGCCTCGACGGCCTCGGCGACGCTCGCGAGGAGCTGGTCGCCAT
>JASLGD010000520.1 GCA_030150305.1 Caldimonas sp.
GCGAAAAGCAGCTGCTGAATGCGGCGGTCGGCAGCGCGCCGTCGCTGGCGGACGTGGTCAAGATGGTCCACCCGGAGCCGGTGGAGGCGTGGCGTGCGGCCTGGTTCGCCTGGCTGATCGGCAAGGCGTACGACGAGACGGCGCTGCCGCCGGTGACGCGTGCGTTCGAGGCGTTCAAGCGCGACGTGGCTGCAGGCCGCGCCGCCGCCGCACCGGACGTGCCGTTCCAGATGCTGACGGCGCTCGAGCTGGGCGCTGCCCAGTGGGCACAGATCGCGCGCACGGGCTCGTGGCAGATGGTTCGCCAGAACCTGAACACGTTTGCGCGTCACGGCGTCTTCGACGTCGCCGGCGTTGTCGACGAGGTCGCTGCCAAGCTGCGCGATGCCGAGGCCATCGCCGAGGCGCGGGTGCTGCCCTACCAGCTGCTGTCGGCCTGGAAGGCGACGGGAGAAGCGGTGCCGGCCATGGTCCGCGATGCGCTGCAGGACGCGATGGAGCTGGCGCTGGTCAACGTGCCGGTGCTCGGCGGCCGCGTGGTGGTCTGCCCGGACGTGTCGGGCTCGATGCGTTCGCCGATCACGGGTCACCGTGGCTCGGCGACCACGAGCGTGCGTTGCGTCGACGTGGCGGCACTCGTGGCGGCCTCGGTGTGCGCGAAGAACCGGCAGGCGCGGATCCTGCCGTTCGAGCAGGAGGTCGTGAAGGTCAAGCTGAACGCCCGCGACTCGGTGATGACCAACGCGCAGGCGCTGGCATCGATCGGCGGCGGCGGCACGAACTGCAGCGCGCCGCTGGCGCTCCTGAACCGGGAGCGTGCGGCCGTCGACGTCGTGATCCTCGTCTCGGACAACGAGTCGTGGGTCGACGCGACGCGGCGCGGTGCGACGCAGACGATGCACCAGTGGGAAGCGCTCAAGCGGCGCAACCCGCAGGCGCGGCTGGTCTGCATCGACGTGCAGCCGTACAGCACGACGCAGGCAGCAGACCGCCACGACATCCTCAATGTCGGCGGCTTCTCGGACGCGGTCTTTGCGACCGTGGCGAGCTTCGTCAAGGAGGGCAAGACTGCGCCGGAGCACTGGGTGGGCGAGATCGAGAAGGTCGTGCTCGACGCCAACTGAAAAGGAAAGGAGAGAACCGGGAAGGTGTCGCACGCGAATGCGCGCAGGAGTACAGCACCCATCCGCCGTGGCGGGCTGGCTGGCCCGCCGCCGGGCAACCGGCAGGCGCTCTTGCGTCCCTCGTCGCGTGCGGCACCGACCTCGGATCACAGTGCTGTCGCGCGGCGAATGCGGGTGGGACTACATGACAAGGGTCTCACCGACCGTTTGTCGCCGCGCGTGCGGCGCGCCCGTTTTCGACGCGAATGCGTGCAGGACTACATGGTGTCTTGGGGTTCGAACCCCGCGCGCCGGCTTGGCCGGCGTTGACAAATACGTCTTGCCGGAACTTGTCGCGTCTTCCCGCTTTCGACGTCGTCTCGCGAATGCAGGTGGAACTACAGCCTTTGTAAGCTCGTGGTCGCGGGTTCGAGTCCCGCCGGTCCCATGTCAGCGGGACCGTAGCTCAGCGGATAGAGCACGATCGTTTCATCGTCCCTTGTCGCGCGGCGGCGTTGATTTTCTTGTTTCGCGGTGAATGCAGGTGGAACTACAGGTAGACGCCCGCGAGCGATCGCGGATCCTGCGCAGCGATGCGCAGGGTGCCCGGGTTCGAATCCCGGCCTGGCAACGGGTGGCGGAGCAAGCGTTTCACCGATCCTTGTCACCGAATATTTGAGTGAGACCGAAATGGAAACGAACTACATCGAAGAAGAAGTCGCCGGCGGCGTCCCCGTGAAGATGTGGACGCGCGGCGTGCCGGTCGAGGACGAAGCCAAGCGCCAGCTGATGAACGCCGCGCGCCTGCCCATCGTCTTCAAGCACATCGCCGCGATGCCCGACGTGCACTTCGGCATCGGCGCGACCGTCGGCTCGGTGATCCCGACGCTGAAGGCGATCATCCCGGCGGCGGTGGGCGTCGACATCGGCTGCGGCATGATCGCCTGCAAGACGACGCTGCACGCGGAGGACCTGCCCGACAACCTGGCGCCGCTGCGCTCGGCGATCGAGCGCGCGGTGCCGCATGGCCGCGCGCCGGGCTCGCGCGACCCGGGCGCCTGGCAGAAGGCGCCGGCGTCGGTGAACACCGCGTGGGCGCAGCTCGAGCCGGAGTTCGCGGCGCTCTGCCGCGACTATCCGAAGCTGGCGAAGACCAACAACGTCCAGCACCTCGGCACGCTCGGCGGCGGCAACCACTTCGTCGAGGTCTGTATCGACGAAGTCGGCACCGTGTGGTTCATGCTGCACTCGGGCTCGCGCGGGGTCGGCAACGCGATCGGCACGATGTTCATCGAGCTGGCGAAGCAGGACGCGCTGCGCAGCAACGCGAACCTGCCCGACCGCGACCTCGCCTACTTCGAGGAAGGCGCGCGCTACTTCGGCGACTACGTCCGCGCCGTCGGCTGGGCGCAGAAGTTCGCTGCGACCAACCGCAAGGTGATGATGAAGCGGGTGATCGAGGCCGCGAAGACGGTCGTCGCCAAGCCGTTCCAGAGCCACGTCGAGGCGGTGAACTGCCACCACAACTACGTGCAGAAGGAGCGCCACTTCGGCGAGGACGTCTACGTCACGCGCAAGGGTGCGGTGAGCGCGCAGGCCGGATAGCTCGGAATCATCCCGGGAAGCATGGGCGCGCGCAGCTACATCGTGCGCGGCAAGGGAAACCCGGACAGCTTCGCGTCGTGCTCCCACGGCGCGGGGCGCACGATGAGCCGCGGCGAGGCGAAGCGTCGCTTCTCGCTGGAGGACCACCTGGCCGCGACAGATGGGATCGAATGTCGCAAGGACTCGGGTGTGATCGACGAGACGCCGGGCGCCTATAAGAACATCGATGCGGTGATGGCGGCGCAGGACGACCTGGTGGAGGTCGTGCATACCCTCAAGCAGGTAGTGTGCGTAAAAGGCTGACGGGTGGGCTGCGTTTACCGAACCAGGAATGCCGGCAAACGACCGCTCTGTATGGCGCCAAACAGGCGCTTCCGACCCCTTGCTGTCCTTCGACGTATCAAGCTCGTCGCCGGAAAGCGGTCGCTCGGTGGGCGCAAACGCCTTTGCCGCGCATCAAGTCAGACAGACCGATGCGCTTGAGGTCTTGGAACCAACCCCTCGCACGCTGCCGCACGAGTTCCATGCCAAGTAGCGCGGCGGGGCTTCCCGG
>JASLGD010000530.1 GCA_030150305.1 Caldimonas sp.
CTAGCGGCGCCCGCCGCCGCTAGGCATCGGCAACTCAGCAAGAGCAGGCATGAAGACGACGACATGGATGGCCGCGGTGATCGCCGGTGCGACCGTCGCGCTGGCCGCGCCCGCGACGCACGTCGCCGCGGCGGCAGCATCGGCCGCCGCCGGCAAGACGGCGCCGCAGAAGTCGTTCGCGACGCCGCAGGAAGGTGCCAAGGCGCTCGTCGACGCGGTGCGCGCCGGCAACGTCAACGACCTCGTCGCGCTGATCGGCCCGGCTTCGAAGAGCTGGCTCTTCAGCGGCGACAAGGTCTCCGACCGCGCCGAGTGGAAGCGCTTCCTCGACGCGTACGACCACAAGAACGCGATCCGCAGCGAAGGCGACTCGAAGGCGGTTCTCGAGGCGGGCGACGGCGACTGGACCTTCCCGGCACCGCTGGTCAAGCGCGGCGACCGCTGGGTGTTCGACGGCGAAGCCGGCCGCGAGGAGGTTCTCAACCGTCGCGTCGGACGCAACGAGCTCGACACCGTGCAGACGCTGCTCGCGATCGTCGACGCGCAGCGCGAATACGCCGCCAGCGATCCCGACGGCAACGGCATCAACGACTACGCGACCAAGTTCCGCTCGACGCCTGGCAAGAAGGACGGGCTGTACTGGCCGACGCAGCCGGGCGAACCGCCGAGCCCGCTCGGGCCGCTCGTCGCGCAGGCGGTGCGCGAGGGCTACGGCGGCGGCGCGAAGGGCGCCGGTCCTGCTGCGTACCACGGCTACCACTACCGCTTGCTCACCGCGCAGACCAAGGCGGCCCCCGGCGGCGCGTTCAACTACGTCGTCAACGGCAGGCTGTTCGGCGGCTTCGCTGTCGTCGCCTGGCCGGCGTCGTACGGCAACTCCGGAGTCAAGTCGTTCCTCGTCAACCACGAGGGCATCGTCTACGAGAAGGACCTCGGGCCGAACTCGGCGGCCAAGGCCGAGAAGATGAAGGCCTTCGATCCGAGCGACTGGGCAAAGGTCCCCTGACTCGTTTCGCGCTTCCGCGCGCTAGAGCGCAGCGAGCCGCTCGCGCACCATCCGCATGTGCAGTCGCAGCGTGTACGCCTCGCCGGCGTAGGGCGCCGGAACACGCATCGCATTGATGCGCGACTCGATCTGATCGAGCCGCCGCAGCTGCGCCTCGCGGCTGCCGCGACCTTCGCTCGCGGCGCGCTCGAGGAACGCGAGCTCGCCGTACCAGCGGTAGATGCGCCGCCGCACCGCCCAGCTGTAGAGCTCGGGAAGCGTGCGCAGCAGCGGGATGCCGACGAGCACGACCGGCAGCCCGAAGAAGACGAGGCGCTGGATCCACGCCACCGCCCAGTACGGCAGATACGTGCGCAGGCTCGACGGGCCGGTCTTGTAGAAGCGCTCGGCATCGGGCGACATCGGGTACTCGTCGGCCTCCGCGGCGGGAAACTCGCCCGGCCGATGGAGCAGGCCGCCGCTGCCGTGCACCTCGCGCGCGGCGTCGAGCAGGAGGTCGACGAGCACCGGATGGATGTCGTTCTTCGCGACCAGATTGGCCTTGAGCGCAAGCAGCGTCACCGATCGCGCGGGGATGTTGCGCTGCAGGTCGACCGCGCCCTCGGGCAGCTCGAGTCGAGTCAGCGTCGGGATCTGGCGCACGTAGGCGTCGGGGCGCGCGAAGCTCATCAGCGCGACGCCGTCGGCGCGCAGCAGACGTTGCACCGGCGGCGCATCCGCGGCGGAGACGAGCATCGCGACGTCGACGTCGCCGCGCACGAGCGCGTCGGCCGCCTCCATGCCGCCGAGCGGAACGAACTGCGCCGCGAGCTCGGGCATGCCGAGGTGATCGAGCAGCACCTCCATCATCCTGCGCGTGCCGCTTCCGGCCTGACCGGCGGCGATCGTGCGCCCGCGCAGGCTGTCGAGGCGATCGAGCGGAACCGACGCGCGGTGGAAGAACCAGAGCGCCTCGTAGCCGACGGCGCCGAGCGTCACCAGCTTCGTCTCGTCGCCGGGACGGGCGAGGCCGCCCTGCACCAGCGCGAAGTCGACGCTGCTGCGCGGGTCGCGCAGGCGGTCGAGGTTCTCGACCGCACCGGCCGAAGGCTGAAGCACGAGCTCGACGCCGGCGCGGCGCAGGATCTCGCGATAGCGCCGCGCGAACGCGTCGTAGGCGCCGCCGTCGGCGCCCGAGCTCATGACGACCTTGTCGGGAGGCGCGGGGCGCCAGAACACCGCGATCAGCGCGACGACGACGGCGACGACCGCGAGCAGGAGCGCGACGCCGAGCACGCGGTCGCGGCGGGTGAGACCGAGCGCATCGACCGACTCGGCGGCGCTCGCCTCGGAAGACTCTGCCGGCGACGTCGCGATGCTTGCCTCCTCGATCGCCGCGGGATGCCCGGTACGCAGCCCGCAGATGTTAGGCGCTCGAGGCAACCGCCCCGAATGGACCAAAGGCCAACGTCGCTGTCGGAGTCGCGATCGCGAGGCGACGCAGTCGCGCTGCCCGGCCCGAATGGCGCACGCGGTCGTGGGACCTTGGTCCAATTCCTGCCCCCGCGGGGCGTCACTAGATTGGGATCGGCGGTCGCCACCTCATGCAACGGTGAGCGCTGCCGCGCACGCGGCGCACGCGCCCCCAGGTGTCGCGCGATCGACCACAACGGAGAACGCAATGAAGAAACGCAGCTTCCTGGTCGCCGCCGCGGGTGCCCTCGTCCTGTCCGCCTGCAGCACGACCGGCCCCGGCGACAAGGCAGACCCGGCGACCAAGCGCGCGAGCATCGACGCTGCCGTCGCGGAGGCGCTTTCGAGCCTCTACGCGCAGGCCCCGGGCTCGCGCGAGCTCGTCGCCAAGGCGAACGGCGTGCTCGTCTTCCCCTCGGTCGTTTCGGCCGGATTCGTCGTCGGCGGCTCGTACGGCCAGGGAGCGCTGTGGGTCGGCGGCAGGAGCGCCGGCTACTACAGCACCGCCGCGGGCTCGGTCGGACTCCTCGCCGGCGCGGACTCGAAGGCGGTCTACATCCTCTTCATGACGCCCGAGGCGCTCGCCAAGTTCCAGTCGAGCAGCGGCTGGACGGCCGGTGTCGACGCCACCGTGACGCTCGTCAACGTCGGCGCCACGGCCGCGGCGAACACCGCGACGGCGCAGCAGCCGGTCATCGGCTACGTCCTGACCAAGGGCGGGCTGATGGCCAACCTGAGCTTCGACGGCACCAAGGTCACGCGACTCGATCTCTGATCGAGCGGCGCCCGGCCTAGCGATTCCGCGCCGCCGGGCCGCGACCGGCGGCCGCCGGTGCCGGTCGCACGGGATCGGCGTCGCGCCGCGCGGCGACCGCAGCGACATCGCTGCCCGGCACGCGCTGCTGGGCGAGCACCTTGTCGCGCAAGCCGATGTCGAGGTACGGACCCATCAGCTTCGTCACCGCGTAGGCGGCGCGGCGGTATTCGTCCTGGCACGTCTCGGCGCGCTCCGCGGTCAGCACGCTGTCGTGCACGAGGTCGGCGAAGAGCGTCGGCCGCGCTCCGTAGGCAAGGCACATCCAGTTGTAGTAGCGCTGCTCGGCGAGCAGGTGGACGTCGGCGAGCTTCCTGCGGCCGACGCGTTCTTCCTTGGCCTCCTGGGCGTACATCCAGGTGACCGCCTGCACGGTCTCGCGCGCGCTGCGGCTGCGCATGTGCAGGATGACGACGCTGGCGACGATGTCGGCCGCCTCCTCCTGGCGACCGAGGATCGGTATGCGCAGCTGATCGAACAGCGCGTGCGCGGACTCGTGCAGGAAGATCTCGAGCAGCTTGCTGCGCACCGCGGTCTCGGCGCTGATGCCGGCCGGCCGCCCGGGAGCCTCGGCGAGCTTGCGCAGCTCGCGCACGTACTCGTAGCAGACGCTGACCGTGAGCTCGTCGGGGTCGTAGTAGGCGTTGGCGTCGCCGTCGCAGTCGACGAGCACGAGGCGGACCGTCCGCGGCAGGCGGACGAAGCTCAGCACGCTGCGGAACGACTCGAGCACCTGCGCTGCCTGCAGCTCCTCGTACATCGCGGTGTAGGCACGGTCCTCGGGCGCCTCGTAGGCGACGCGGAAGCGATCGGACTTGAGCTGCGGCGCTGCTGACGCTGCGAAGCCGACGCACGCGAGCGCGGCGACGAGCACCGACGCGAGGCCGCGGCGCAACAGCGAACGCGGCCGCGTTCCGCGAGACTCGGTCTCGCGATCGAGGGAACGCTGCATGGGGTCCTTCTCGGGCGTGCTCGACGTGCGGCGGCGCGATCTGGCTCCCATCGTACGCCGCCCGCTCTGCCCGGAATGCAAGGATAGGGCCAAGGTCCAATTTCGCCGCGCAATTCCCAGCCCGATGCTCGCCTTGCACGCCGTCGCCGTGCGTTATGCCGCGTCGCACTTCGGCGCCTCGTCGATCACAGGGACACGACACTCTTGGGCCGAACAGCACATTCGGGGCAGCGCAGGCGGCCGCGCTGGCCTCTGGCGATCGCGCTCGCTGTCGTGCAACTTCTCGCCGCCGCTCCGGCGCTCGCGTGGGTCTATCCCGAGCATCGCGACATCGCGCTCGAGGCGGTGCGCACCCTCGACGCCGACCGCAAGGCCAAGTTCGACGCGCTCTGGGCCGATGCGCGCAGCGGGCAGGACAAGCAGCTCTGCGCCGCCGGCGCCGACTTCGACCAGGGCGTCGCGCCGTCGTGCATCGACTGGGCAGCGCTGAGCGCGATCGCGGGCGACCACTCGTGCTCGAGCAAGGACATGCTCGACATCGTCCTCGGCTCGAGCTGGATCCTCGGCGTCGCCGACGTCGCGGCGCAGCTCAAGGTCGACCTGGCGCAGATCGAGCGCGGCGCGCCGCCCGCGTCGGTCGATCAGGGCAAGGGACTGATCCCCGACCTCCAGCGCTACGTACAGACCGAGGCGACGCGGTCGCAGCTCGTCAACGCGCTGCGCACGGCCGACACGCGGCTGCAGCGGACCGACCCGGAGTACGCGACGCGCGCGGGCTCGAACGGCGCGCACTTCCTGCTGCCGCGGCCGCGCACCGACATCACGCCGCAGGAATACGCCGAGCTGACGCTCACGAAAGGCGCCGAGATCAGCGCCGTCGGCGTCTACGCGTGGTACCACCTGAGCGCGCTGCAGAAGGCGACGCGGCTCGCGCGCGAGCAGCTCGCGCCGGCGGAGCGGCAGTCGCTCGCGCGCTCGATGCTCGCCGACGAGGGGTTCGCGCTCCACTTCCTCGAGGACACGTTCGCCGCCGGGCATGTCGCCGGGGCGTGGGGCGACACTTCGCAGCGCAAGGGAACGCACGACTACTACAACGAAGCCGGCCTCGAGGCGTTCCTCTGGAGCGGCAGCTCGTCGTCGATCGTCCTCATGGGCGACGCGCACATGCGCCCGCAGGACGCGCAGCGCGCCGCGACGGCGATCCGCACCAGCCTCGCCGAAGTCATCGACGTCGCTTCGGGCCAGGGCGAGGGACGCTCGCTTCCATACACGCCCAAGGCGCCGTCGTCCCCCGACGACTTCAACGTCTGCAAGACCAACAACCTCACGGCGCGCCCCGAAGGCCAGCGCGCGTCGCCGGAGTCGCTCCCGCTCCTCGCCGAGGTGCTGCGACAGACACCGATCCCGAGCCTCGGCCCGGGCCTCGGTGCGATGCCGCGGTTTCGCTCGGAAGTCGGCCCCTTCCTCGGCTTCGCCGGCTCGATGAGCGGTCGCTGGATCGACGGCGGCTTCATCGATTCGCAGAACAAGTCCGGCTTCATCGGCGACGTCGACCTGTCGGTCCGTCTCGGCCTCGGCCTCGAGGGCGTGCTCGGCGATGCCGGAGACGGCCTCATCTTCGCATCGCTCGGCGTTCGCGGCGACTCGCCTTCGACGAACAAGCTCTCGAGCGCCGATCGCACGGTGCAGGCCGGCAGCCTCGGCGCCGCGATTCCGAACCGCCTCGGGCTGTCGACGCGCCTGCGGATGCCGTTCTACGTCATCCCGGGCGACCTCTTGTTCCTCTCGCCGCTCTACCTTGCATCGCCGACGACCTACACGAACATGGCGGTCACCGCGAGCAACGGCGGACTGATCCCGTGGCAACAGGGCCTTGCGACTCCGATCGGCCGCTTCCAGTTCGTCCTCGGCCGCGAGCTCGGCGTCACGTTCTACGGCGTGCTCGCGCGTGACAGCCTGATCGCGCCGCGCACCGGCGCCGGCACGTTGCCGACGCTGGTCGACTTCAAGTCGACGTACTACGAGCTGCCGATCGTCGAATACCGGCCGTGGCGCGCGTTCGACACGCAGCAGAGCTCGGCGATCATCGTCCAGCTCTACGCGGGGGCCGACGTTCCGCACGGCGTTCACGTCGTCTCGCCGGTCGGCGCGCCGACACCCAACACGAAGACCGTCTATTCGGTCGGGCTGCGCTTCATCTTCGACTGGCGGCGCTACTGAACGGGCGAGTCGCCTGGCGTCGCACCGAGGCGACCAGGCGACGCCGCGTGAGCGACCGCACGACGCTGCGCGGCATACGTCGTGTTGCGTCGCGAACGTTCTGCAACCTCCGCGCGACCGTCTGACTGCGTGCCGCGACCGTCCGTCCCGATCGGAGGCGCAGCCCCGGAGCCGCGGGATTGGTCGCGCCCGAGCGCGCCGGCACAGTCGCGCGCCATCGCTGCGGCTCCGCACGCAACCTGCAAAGACGACCATGCGCACGTTCCACTTCTCGCCGATCGCCATCGCCGCAATCGCCATCGCATCCGCTGCTCCCGCGTACGCCGGCGACGACGTCACCTTCACCGGCTTCGCGCACGGATCGCAGTCGGTCGACTTCTCGCTCGTCGCGCCGAACGCGCCGACGTCCGGAAGCGCGTCCGCGGGCGGCTTCGCGACGGTGCTGAACGGCGGCCCGTCGTTCGTCACCTACTGCGTCGACGTCTATCAGCACATCGCGTTCGGCACGCTGTATCCGGAATACACCGGACCGGACACGACGCACGTGTTCACCAACAGCCGCGCCTACGCCGACCTCGGCCGCCTGTACAACGTCGCCGGCGTCGTCGACACGAGCGTCGAGGAAGCGGCGTTCCAGATCGCAGTCTGGGAGATCGCATACGAGACCACGCCCGGTCCGTACGACCTCGGGAGCGGCGCGGCGCAGTTCAGCGGCGGCAGCGCGAGCTCGAGCGGCGCGCTGACGCTCGCTTCGACGTGGCTCGGCGAACTCGGCGGAGCGCCGACGCGACCGATCGAGGTGCTGCAGAGCAGCGATCATCAGGACGTCATCTATGCGCCCGTGCCCGAGCCGTCGAACGTCGCGCTGATGCTGTCGGGTCTGGTGGCGGCTGCAGCCGTTGCGCGCAAGGGCAGAACAAAGTCGAAGAGATGACATGGCAAACGGCGTGCCGCGCTGATGCCAGAACTCTCCTACACACAACCCCACGAACACGGGGTAACGACCAGACGGTCATTGCGGCCAAATGTCGTGGCAACAGCGCCCGGCGTCGCCGGGGATCTTTGGCCAGCTTCATCTCTCTAGGAGCATGTACATGAAACGTTTAACGAGCCTGCTGCGGCCCCGTGCCCTGGCAGTGGCGGCCGCCGCGGTCGCTGCCATGGCCGGAGGCACGGCGAGCGCTCAGACCTTGTTCACCGGTTTCACCAATGGCTGCTTCGGCTCCGGGTGCACGCCGGAAACGACGCAGGCCCCGGCGAGCGACGTCCTGACCGGCTCCGGTCTGACCTACAACAACTCGACGTTCAGTGTCACGAGCGCCGGCGGCGTTGCCGCCGTGGGCTCGACCGGGATGGCGACTCCGGCCGCCAACGTCGACAACCTCGGCTCGTGGCTGCTGAGCGGGACGCCGTTCTTCTACACCGGCAACTCGTTCACGCTGCGCGTCACGTTCACGGCGCCGAGCTCGAACAACGCGGTGTTCACGGGCACCCTGCTCGGCAACGTCTCGTCGACCGACAACGGCGGGCTGTCGATCATCTTCTCGCCGAGCACGTCGCCGACGTTCTCGTTCGCGGGCGGGACGTACACGGTGAATGTGAACAACGTGTCGCTGACGCCGGGCGCGACTCCGGTCGCCGAGACCGGTGCGATCACCGTCACCGCGGTGCCGGAGCCGGAGACGTACGCGCTGTTCCTCGCCGGTCTCGGCGCGGTCGGCTTCATGGCGCGTCGTCGCAAGAGCTGAGCTCCCGCTCGGCTCGCCGAAAAAGCGGACTTCGGTCCGCTTTTTCATGGGCGACCGGCGGCGACGTCCGCACAATCGGCGCCGATGCCGGGCCGCCCTCCATCTCCTCTCGCGCGACTGCACGGCGGCGCCCTGGCCTGGCCCGCGCTCGTCGTCGCGCTCTTGCTCGCGCTGCTCGCGTGCGCGCCGGCGCAAGCCGCCGATCCGCCGAGCCAGGTGCGCATCATCGATCAGGCGCTCTCCGTTCCCGGCACCGACACGCGGGTGCGCTTCGACGAGAACGCGCGCGTCGTGCAGCTTCCCGACGACTGGGCCGACTCCCACCCGGGCTTTGCCGGAACGCTCTGGTACCGCGCTGCGTTTCGCCTCAGCGACGCGGTCGGCAGCGACGAGCTGCTCGCCGTGTACATCGAGCGCGCCTGCAGCAACCTGCACGTCCACCTGAACGGCGCCCTGATCTTCAGCGGCGGCCGCATGGTCGAGCCGGTGACGCGCAACTGCTCGCGCCCGCAGCTCGTCACGCTGCCGCCGGCGCTGCTGCGCACCGGCGACAACACCCTCGACGTCCGCGTCCTCGGCCACCCGCTGCAGCGGGTCGCCTCGCGGCAGGCGGCGGGCGGACTCTCGGCGATCGAAGTCGGCCCGCAGTCGGCGCTGCAGAGCGCGCACGCGGCCCGGCTCTTCTGGGGCGTGCGCTGGGTCGACATCAGCAGCCTGATCCTGATCGGCATCGGCTGCGTGCTGATCGCGGTCGGCTGGCTGAACCGCCGCGAGGTCTACTTCACCTACCTCGGCTGGCTCTGCCTCGGCTGGGTCGTGATGTCGCTCGCGTCGACCGCACCCGACCTGCCGTGGAGCAACGACGTCTCCGAGTTCATGCTGTGCTCGTTCTGGGCCGTCCTGCTCGCGCTCGCGGTGCAGTTCTTCCTCAGCTTCGCGGGGCTGCGCTCGCGCGTCATCGAGAACGTCGCGGCGCTGCAATGGGTCGTGCTGCCGACGTCGCTCATCCTCGCCGGCCCCGACCACCTGTTCCCGATGGCGCTCTTCTGGTACTTCGTCCTCGCGCTCGAGCTGACGGCCGTGATGGGCATCTACCTCGCCGTCACGCTGCGCCAGCGGCCGCAGGACTTCGGCCCGATGGCGCTCACGATCGCCGCCGGCGAGCTCGCGCTCGTCTACGAGCTCGTCGTGCAGAGCGGGTTCGCGGCGATGCCGCCGTTCTCGATCCTCGTCGTCGTGCTGCCGCTGCTCTTCGGCGGGGTCGGCACGCGGCTCTTCCTGATGTTCGCGCACGCGCTGCACGCCACCGAGGAAGACCGCAACCGGCTCGCCCGCGAGCTGAAGACGCTCACCAACGAGTTCGACGTCCGCGTCGAGACGATGACGTCGCAGCGCGTCGAGCAGTTCACCGAGCGCGAGAGGAAGCGCATCGCGTCCGACCTCCACGACGACCTCGGCGCCAAGCTGCTGACCATCGTCCACACTTCGGACCCCGGGCGCGTGCCGCAGCTCGCGCGCGAGGCGCTCGAGGAGATGCGGCTGTCGGTGCGCGGCCTGGCGGGCCGCCCGGTGCGCCTCGACGACGCGCTCGCCGACTGGCGCGCCGAGACGATGGTCCGGCTCGGCCAGGCGCGCATCGAGGCGCTCTGGGACCACGACGCCGACATCGAGCCGCACATGCTGCCGGCGCGCCTCTTCATGCAGCTGACGCGCGTGCTGCGCGAGGCGGTGAGCAACGTCATCAAGCACAGCGAGGCGAGCCGCTGCGAGGTGCGCTGCGCGGTCGACGAGGGCAGCCTGGTCCTCACCGTGCGCGACAACGGCCGCGGCATCGCCGCCGACCTCCACCGCGGCCAGGGCATGTCGAGCATGAAGCGGCGCGCGAAGCGGATGAACGGCCAGTGCCTGGTCGAGTCGCGGCCCGGCTATGGGGTCGTGATTTCGCTCACGGTGCCCCTCTGACGCGGCGGCGGCGGCGCGCCGCGCTTGCTACGATGCAAGACGACGCACCGGGGCCGCGCACGGTGCTTGCCCATTGACACGCACCGGTCGCCGTGGAGCGAGCCGGTGCCCGGAGTTCGGCATGACGAACATCTTGCTGTTGGAAGACGTCCCCGAGGCCAGCAACTGGCTGAAGGTGCAGGCCTCCGAGGTCTTCAAGGAGCCCCGCTTCTTCGAAACGTCGCGCGTCAACGCGGCGCTCGCCGTCATCGCCAAGGAGCAGATCGACGTCGCCCTGATCGACCTCGGCCTGCCCGACGGCTCGGGCGTCGATGTCGTCGCGGCGCTGCGCGAGGCGCAGCCGAAGGCGCAGGCCGTCGTCGTCACGATCCACGACGACGACGACCACCTCTTCCCGGCCCTGCAGGCGGGCGCGTTCGGCTACGTCCTGAAGGACAACTCGGAGGCGGTCATCGTCGACCAGTTCCGCCGCATGAGCCAGGGCGAGCCGCCGCTGTCGCCGGCGATCGCGCGGCGGATCATGACCCACTTCGCGTCGCGCTCGCAGCAGCGCGAGCGCCGCAACGTGCCGCACGTGGTCCTCACCGACCGCGAGAACGAGGTCCTGCTGCGCGTCGCCAAGGGCTTCACGCTGCCCGAGATCGCGGTCCAGCTCAACCTCTCGCGGCACACGATCTCGGACTACGTCAAGCAGATCTACCGCAAGCTCAACGTCAGCTCGCGCGCCGAGGCGGCGCTCGAGGCGCAGCGGCTGGGCCTGTTCGGCCGCGGCCGGCGCGCCCACGCGACGCCGTCCTGACGCGGCCGCGCGCCGCCCAGACGGCGACCCCTGCGGTCCCGGGGGATCGGGCAGCACCGGATTTCCGAAAATCACGGTAGAAACGCGGTTGGCCCGCGCAGACGGGTCTCGCACCTGCTCTTGCCGCGAGCGCACGCCCGCGGCTTCAAGATGTTCGACGATTCCCACAAGCGGACCTTCTTCAGCGCACCGCAATCGGTGCAGTCGCTGGTCGCGGCGTTCCTCGAGCCCGGCATCACGGTGCTCACGTTCATCGCCGCAACGCTGCTGAGCGACGAGCGCATGGACCGGCCTGCGCTGACGCTGTGCCTGCTCGTGTTCGCCCTCACCTTCCCCGGCCGTGACCGCTTCCGCGAGCCGCTGCTCGGCGCCGCGGTGGACATCGTGTCGTCCTGGGTCGTCCTGCTCGCGATCCTCGCGCTCTGCGCCTACGCGACCAAGAGCTTCCACTTCTTCGAGAGCGACGTCCTGATCGCCTGGGCGATCGCGGCTCCGATGCTGCAGTGGCTCGCGACGTGGCTCGGGCGCACGGTCGTGCGGCGGCGCGAAGCGCGTCCCGAGCTCAGACGCACCGCGGTCGTCGTCGGCGCCAGCGCGCTCGGCGTCAAGGTCGCGCGCGCGCTGCAGGGCGGCGAGAGCCCGGGCATCGAGTTCGCCGGCTTCTTCGACGACCGCACCGACGAGCGCATCGACGCCGACGCCAAGGAGCGCGTCCTCGGCCGGCTCGGCGACGTCGCTGCCTACACCAGCGAGCACGGCATCCGCGAGGTCTACATCACGCTGCCGCTCGGCTCGCAGCCGCGCATCGTCGAGCTGCTCGACCAGCTGCAGGGCACGACGGCCTCGCTCTTCTTCGTCCCCGACGTGTTCGGCATCAGCATCATCCAGGGGCGGCTGCAGGACATGAACGGCGTTCCCGTCGTCGGCATCTGCGAGACGCCGTTCACCGGCACCAACGAGCTCGTCAAGCGCGCGAGCGACCTCGTCATCGCGAGCGTCATCGTCGTCCTGATCTCGCCGCTGCTGCTCGCGATCGCGATCGGCGTCAAGCTGAGCTCGCCCGGGCCGGTGCTGTTCAGGCAGCGCCGCAACGGCCTCGACGGCCACGAGATCACGGTCTACAAGTTCCGCTCGATGCGCACGCTCGAGGATGGCGCCGTCGTCCGCCAGGCGACGCGCAACGACCCGCGCGTGACGCCGTTCGGCGCGTTCCTCCGGCGGACGTCGCTCGACGAGCTGCCGCAGTTCTTCAACGTCCTGCAGGGAACGATGAGCATCGTCGGCCCGCGGCCGCACGCCGTGACGCACAACAAGGAGTACCGCCAGATCATCAAGGCGTACATGGTGCGCCACAAGGTCAAGCCGGGGATCACCGGCTGGGCCCAGGTCAACGGCCAGCGTGGCGAGACCGACACGGTCGAGAAGATGCGCACCCGGGTCGAATACGATCTCGAATACCTGCGCAACTGGTCGCTCGGCCTCGACCTGAAGATCATCGTCCAGACGATCAAGCTCGTCTTCTTCGATCGGCACGCCTACTAGCTCGCTCTTTCGCGAGCCAATCGCATCCCCAGAAATCCAACGGAGCCAAAGCCCATGCACGACAACACGCCATCGAGGCGGGCGCGCGGCAGCGCGGCCCGCGACCTGTCCGGCGCCGCGCTGTGCTTCGCGATCGCGCCCGTGCTGGCGCAAACGACGGCGAGCCCCTCGACCGGGACGGTCGCCAGCGATCCGAACCCGTACTACATCGGCGTCAGCCAGGCGCTCACGCACGACTCCAACGTCTACCGGATCCCGTCCGGCCCGAGCGACATCTACTCGACCACGAGCGTGTACGGCGGCTTCGACCAGCCGATCAGCCGGCAGCGCATCTTCGGCACCGCCAACGTCGGCCTGAACCGCTACCAGGACCAGACGCAGCTCAACAACACCAGCTACGAGTTCACGGGCGGCGCCGACCTCGCGACGATCGAGAACATCTCGGGCAACGTGAACCTCGGCTTCTCGCAGAGCCTGGTCGCGCCGGGCGCGTTCATCACCGCGCCGCTGCAGACGAAGAACCAGCAGACCGTCGATCGCATCGGAGCGACGCTGCGCTGGGGCGGCCCGTCGCTGCTCACGCTGGAGGGGTCTGCCGGCTATGTCCGCGTCGACTACTCGGCGCCCGAGTACGTCACCTCCGAGACGCGGC
>JASLGD010000547.1 GCA_030150305.1 Caldimonas sp.
GATAACGATCGCCGCGACCTCCCGCAGATCCTCAGGATTCCCGACGAACTCAGGAACAGTGAACTCCGCACTCTCGCCGTCGTCACGAACGACCGGCACGGTAATCGTCCTAGCCCCGGAATCCTGGCGAAATTCTCCATAACTCCAGTCATCGAACCCCGGGATCCGGCTGACTGCACGACCCGCCATCTAGCCACCGTACCCCAAAACAGCGCTCGTGCAACCCTTACCTCGCGCCGGAGCGCTGCGCGGAGCGCATCCGAGACGCCCCGACACGTTCTCAGCCACCCAGATCGCCACTTCGAGCCCGCCCGCTACGCGCCAGCGTTGCCGCTATCTTCCTGGCCGCGCGCAGACCGACCCGCGCTCGCAGCGCGAACGGAAATCGCCAGCTGGGTGGCTCGCCGAGCCAGTAGTCGACCCGAGCAGGGTCGATCTCGACGGGGTCGTCGGCTCCCCCGAACCCGGAGTCGGTGAAGTCGAGCATCGCCCGGGCGATGCGCCGAGCGGTTGCCGGGCGCCGCGTTGACCGCGCTCTCGTCGGCGCCCAACTCGACGAGCGCCGGCGGGAATGTTTGGGCGCCGAAGTCGTCCTTAGGTTTGAGAGCAACTACACCCCGTCGTAGCTCTCCGCGAGTCCCGATCAGCCACTAACGCAAAGGCGAGACCATGAACAACCCCGTGTCGCAAACCGCAATCGACATGAAGGCAGATGGCGTGCAATCACCAACTTCGCAGCCAGCGCTCACACCGCTCGTCGACGAGCTGATGGACCTCTACATCAGCTGGCGGGAAGAGTGCGACGCGGTGGCTGCCTCGTATGAGAACTGGAGTGCGTCAGAGCGCCGAGACAACCAGCTCGCATTCAGTGCCTACATCGCCGCGATGGATCGCGAAGAGCACGCCGCTGCGACGTATAGGGGCGCGGTTGAGCGCATCGCGGAGGCCCGTGGCGGCAGCAGTGCACGGGCTCAGCCGCCGACCCTCGAGAAGCGATCGGATTCGGCGAGCGGCGCCCACTGGGGCCTTCGCCGTATTGCGCGAAAGCTTGGCCGACACAGCTCGTAGAGCAGCCATCTAACCTTAGAGCACCTACTACGATTGATCGTACGTGGTGCGTAGGAGGCGGAAGGATCAGGGCCGGGCCGGCGTCCTCAGTTAGGACAACAAACTCGACCAAGGAGCATCTGATGAGACGACTGACGATTATTCTCGCGCTGTCGCTCGCCGCTGCTGCCGTGAGCGCTCAATCGGCGTTCGCCGCCGGAGGCTGGACGGCAGCGAGTGTCCCGCCGCTCCCGGACAACGTGCTACTGCAGGGTGCCTCCGCGCTCAATAACTCCGACGCTTGGGCAGTCGGCTCTGAGGTCGCAGACGCCGGCCAGCCGCCGGCGCCGGCGGTCGCCTATCACTGGAACGGCACGGCCTGGTCGCTGACCCCGACGCCGAACCTGGGGGAGCGCAGTGGGCTTGCAGCGGTTAGTGCGAGCAGCCCAACCAACGCTTGGGCAGTGGGGGGCGTGAGCCTTGCCCCACGGGATAGCGGAACGCTGATCGAGCACTGGAACGGATCCAGGTGGTCGGTTGCTCAGAAAAATGCAGTAACCGGTCAGGGGGTGGCACTGAACGGCGTCGTCGATCTGAGCTCGACCGACGCTTGGGCGGTCGGCGGTACGGATCCGTCCAGTGGCTTGGTCGAGCACTGGAACGGCAAGACCTGGAGCCTCGTCACGCTCCCGGACGCCAACTTCACGCCGTCGACGGATGACGCGATCTCGGCAGTATCAGCCAACGATGTCTGGATCCTCGGGCATACGGTCAACAGCGCGACCGGAGTTGTGACATCGGAGACCCTGCATTTCAACGGAACTTCGTGGCAAGCAGTACCGCTGCAGCAGCCAAACGCGACCAGCTTCAACCTCAACTCGCTGAGCGCCATTTCCGCCAAAGACATCTGGGCGGTAGGTCAGGTGCGGCCCAGCAGCACCGCCGCCAACGGCAGTACGTTGATCGAGCACTACAACGGCACCGCCTGGAGCATCGTCCCGAGTCCTACCCCCCGCTTCGATCCCACGCTCACCGGCGTCGCGGGCCGCTCGGCCACCGACGCCTACGCAGTTGGCACCGAGTTGCCCAGCGTCAACGGCGGCCCCGAGCAGGCGCTGATCCTGCGCTGGAACGGCAAGACGTGGTCCAAGGACAGCGACGGCAAGATCGGCGGCTCGCCGATTGCCGCAGCGACCTTCCCGGGTGCCATGACGGAATGGGCGGTCGGCATCAGTAGCTCCGAGCAGGGGCTGATCCTCAGCCATCCCTGATCAGCCTCCGGCGATGTGGCGAGGGTCCTGCTCCTTGCGGACCCTCGCCGCGCGAACGGGCCCTGGTTTCCCGAAGCAACTAACAGAACTGCTGCGGATGGACGCAGCCTCCAGGGAACGCCGGCGAAAGGCAGCGGTGTATCGCGCTCTCGGCGAGGAGCGTGGTGCCGGCCACGTCCCGCGCCCAACCTCTAAGTGGGGCGGCGGCTTCGGGGCGGTCCCCCCGCCCATCGCCGACGAGATGCGACGCGCCCAGACCGAGGCCGACAAGCGCGAGCGCGAGCACGGCTAAATACCGGTAGACCATCCATGGCGGAACT
>JASLGD010000566.1 GCA_030150305.1 Caldimonas sp.
CCCGCGTCGTCGCCGTTTCGCGGACGGCGACGCCGCGGGCGCCGACGTACGTCAACGTGCAGCTGCGGCTGGAGATGAAGTTGTAGTTGGAACCACGGTCCGTTCGTCGCGTGGTGCGTCCCAGCGACACGGTCTCGTTCAGCCGATCGAACGAAAAACGATCCCCTAAACTGCCCGCCCATTCGCCCGCACCCGTGCGGGCCCGCACGTGTCCCTCCGGAGGTCCGCCATGCCGATCGTTGCCCCGCTCCTCGCATCGCGCCGCTCGCTGCTCGCGCTCGCCGCCGTCGCTGCCGTCGCCGCGTCGCCGGTGGCGCTCGCGCAGGCGAAGAACGAGATCCGCATCGCCCACGTCTATTCGAAGACGGGCCCGCTCGAGGCGTACGCGAAGCAGACGCAGACCGGGCTCATGCTCGGCTTCGAGTACGCCACCGGCGGCACGATGACCGTCGCCGGCAAGAAGATCGTCGTCATCGAGAAGGACGACCAGGGCAAGCCCGACGTCGGCAAGAGCCTGCTCGCCACGGCGTACGGCGACGACAAGGTCGACCTCGCCGTCGGGCCGACGGCGAGCAACGTCGCGCTCGCGATGCTGCCGGTGGCCGAGGAGTACAAGAAGATCCTGCTCGTCGAGCCTGCGGTCGCCGACTCGATCACGGGTGACAAGTGGAACCGCTACATCTTCCGCACCGGCCGGAACAGCTCGCAGGACGCGATCTCGAACGGCGTCGTCGCCGACGTCCCCGGGCTGTCGCTGTGCATGCTCGCGCAGGACTACGCGTTCGGGCGCGACGGCGTGAAGGCGTTCAAGGAAGCGCTGAAGAAGGCGAAGGTCGTCCACGAGGAATACCTGCCGCCGGCGACGACCGACTTCACCGCCGGCATCCAGCGCTGCATCGACGCGCTCAAGGGGCAGCAGGGCCGCAAGGTGATCAGCGTGGTGTGGGCGGGAGCGACGACGCCGTTTCCCGCGCTCGGCGCGCTCGACCTGAAGAACCGCTACGGCATCGAGGTCGGCAGCGGCGGCAACATCCTGCCGGCGATGGCCGCGTACAAGAACTTCCCCGGCATGGAAGGCGCGACGTACTACTACTTCGGCATCCCGAAGAATCCGGCGAACGAGTGGCTCGTCGCCAACCACTACAAGCAGTTCAAGGCGCCGCCCGACTTCTTCACCGCCGGCGGCATGGCCGCGGCGATGGCGATCGTCGAGGCGCTGAAGAAGACCAACGGCGACACCAACACCGAGAAGCTCATCAAGACGATGGAAGGCATGAGCTTCGACACGCCGAAGGGCAAGATGACCTTCCGCAAGGAAGACCACCAGGCGATGCAGTCGATGTACCACTTCCGCATCAAGGTCGATCCGGCGTTCCCGTGGGGCGTTCCCGAGCTCGTGAAAGAGATCAAGCCGGAGGAGATGGACATTCCGATCAAGAACAAGCGTTAGGCCGGACACCTTTGGCGCCGTCCTGACTCGGCGGTTCGAACGGCGCTCGCGCCGCTCAACCCGCCGGGAACTCGGAGCGATGCTCGAGACCAAGGAGCTCACCATCCGGTTCGGCGGCCATGTCGCCGTCGACTCGGTGTCGTGCGCGTTCGCACCGGGCACGCTCACCGCGATCGTCGGGCCGAACGGCGCCGGCAAGACGACGTACTTCAACCTCATCTCGGGCCAGCTGCGCGCGAGCGCGGGCTCGGTCTGGCTGAACGGGGTCGACCTCACCGGCGAGAGCGCGCCGCACCGCACGCACCGCGGCCTCGGCCGCGCGTTCCAGCTGACGCAGCTGTTCCCGAACCTCACCGTGCTCGAGAACGTCCGCCTCGCGGTGCAGTCGCGCCGCCGCGAAGGCCTCGACCTGTTCTCGGTCTGGCTCGACCGCAAGGAGACGCTCGCACGCGCGCGCGAGCTCGTCGAGCGCGTCCGCCTCGCCGACCGCGCCGAAGCGCGCGCCGCGAGCCTGCCGCACGGCGACCAGCGCAAGCTCGAGGTCGCGATGCTGATCGCGCTCGAGCCGTCGGTCTACATGTTCGACGAGCCGACCGCGGGGATGAGCGTCGACGACGTGCCGGTGATCCTCGATCTCGTTCGCGCGCTCAAGGCCGAACGCGACAAGACGATCCTGCTCGTCGAGCACAAGATGGACGTCGTGCGCGAGCTCGCCGACCGCATCGTCGTGCTGCACAACGGCAGGCTCGTCGCCGACGGCGACCCGGCCGAGGTGATCGCGAGCCCGATCGTGCAGCAGGCGTACCTCGGGCTTGCGCCCGAGGCAAGCCTGCCGGCACAGGACGATGCACCCTCTTCCCGGCCCTCTCCCGCCGGGCGGCAGAGGGAGAACAGCCCGTGAGCACGTTGCTGCAGCTCTCCGGCGTGCACACGCACATCGGCGCGTACCACATCCTGCACGGCGTCGACTTCGACGTTCCCGCCGGGGAAGTCACGATGCTGCTCGGCCGCAACGGCGCCGGCAAGACGACGACGCTGCGAACGATCATGGGCCTGTGGGCGGCGTCGGCAGGGTCGATCGTGTTCGACGGCGCGCGCATCGGCGGGCCGGGTGCGGCCGGCGATCCGGCCAAGGGCCGCCGCGGCACGCCCGACATCGCCCAGCTCGGCATCGCCTACGTGCCCGAGAACATGGGCATCTTCTCCGACCTCACCGTCAGCGAGAACATGCTGCTCGCGGCGCGTGGCGCGCGCCAGGTCGACGCGCTCGATCGCGCGCGGCTCGAGTGGATCTTCGGCCTCTTCCCCGCGCTGAAGAAGTTCTGGCTCTATCCCGCGGGCAAGCTCTCGGGCGGCCAGAAGCAGATGCTCGCGATCGCGCGCGCGATCGTGGAGCCGCGCCGCCTGCTGCTCATCGACGAGCCGAGCAAGGGCCTCGCGCCGGCGATCGTGCAGAACCTGATCGCGGCGCTGCGCGAGCTGAAGCGCACCGCGACGACGGTGCTCCTCGTCGAGCAGAACTTCGCGATGGCCAAGGCGCTCGGCGACACCGTCGCCGTGATGGACGACGGCCGCATCGTGCATCGCGGCTCGATGGGCGAGCTCGCCGCAGACGAAGCGCTCCAGCAGCGGCTGCTCGGCCTCTCGCTCGCCGCCCACCAGTGAGCACTTCGCGATGAGCAGCGCAGCCGCCGCCCCCGCCGAAGCCGCCGCCGCCGCGACGGGCGCGATCCCGAAGTCGCGCTTCGATGCGATCCCGCTGCTCCTCGTCGCGCTGCTCGCGCTCGTCGCCTGGCCGCTCGTCGGCTCGACGTCGACGTGGGTCACGCTCACCGTCGCCGGGCTCTCGATCGGGATGGTGATCTTCATCACCGCGTCGGGCCTGACGCTCGTCTTCGGCCTGATGGACGTGCTCAACTTCGGCCACGGCACGTTCATCGCGATCGG
>JASLGD010000014.1 GCA_030150305.1 Caldimonas sp.
GGCAAGGTCCCGAGGCCTGCGAGCCGGGGCGGGGGCGCCGCCGGGATCTCGCCCAGGAGATGCACGACTAGGTGCGGGGCGAGCACGACGACGCAGGCAAGGAGCGCCGTCGCCGAGGCCGGGCCGAGCGCGGCGGATCGCATCGGCGCCACCGCTTCGGCTCCGCCAGCCGCGGCCCGCCCCGGCGTGATCGGCTCTGACCACACGGTACCGATCGCGAACATGGTGCCGATCACGAGGCCGAAGAAGAGCCAGCCGTAGATGAGATGGTCGACGCCGACCGCGATCGTGTTGCCCGACAGGTGCGCCAGCAGGACGATCAGATAGGCGCGCACCCAGTTGGCGACGATCGGAACCAGGATCGAGAGCCCGACAAAGATCCAGCGCCGCCGCGCCGAGCGGTAATGCAGGTATGCGAAGAGCGTGCCGACCATGAAGGAGGCGATCAGGTAGCGCACCCCGCTGCACGCCTCGACCACCGACCAGGTGCCCGATGCGATCGTGATCTGGTTGCCTTCGCGAAAGACCGGCAGCCCGGTGAGGCGCAGCGCAAGCACCGTGAAGTCGGCGGTCCACTGCATCAGCTGCGGCAACAGGAACTCGCCAAAGGGGACCGCAAAGAACAGGAACGCGAGCGGGAAGAGGAGGACCCGGGCGGCTTTGAGGCCGATCACGGCAGGCACGGCGAGCACGAAGAGGCCGGTCACCGCGAACTGGGTCAACGAGCCGACCGAAGCCAGGTAGCCGAGCAGCCACACGGAGGCGAGCGCGGCCATCGGAAGGAGCATCCACGGGCAAGGCTGCCGTCGCACCCTCGCGAGCGCGTCGCGCTGCCGCCAGACGAGCCAGACGACGATCGGGGGCACGAGAAAGGCGTGCGCAAACGTCTCCGAGTGCGACCAGATCGACACCATGGCGGCGACCGTGCCGCCGTACGCCGCGAGCACCGCGCCGAGCACGAGCAGCAAGAACGCCAGGTCGCCATGCGACGAGCCAGCGGGCCGGGACAGAGCGAGGGCGTCCTTCATCGCTTCAGTGCTGGAGCGAAATCGCCGCGATCGCCTCGTCGATGCCCGCGAACTGCGATTCCCAGCTGTAGTGGCGCAACACGCAGCGACGCGCAGCATCCCCCATGAGCCGCGCGAAGCGAGGCTCGCGAAGGACCTGTTCGATGGCGCCGACAAACTCCTGCGCCGTGTCGGCCGTGAGCAGTTCGCGCCCGGGCTCGGCGTCGATCCCTGCCGCGCAGGTCGCCGACGCGACCACCGGCCGGGCCATGGCCATCGCCTCGAGAACCTTGTTCTGCACGCCGCGAGCAATCCGCAGCGGCGCGATGATGACCGCGGCGTGCTGCAGGTACGGCCTGACGTCGGGCACCGTGCCGGTGACCTCCACTGCCTCGCAGGCGAGTGCCCTGACGGCCCTGTCCGGGTTGCGCCCGACGACGTGCAGTCGCGCGCTCGGGAAGATCGCGCGCAAGGAGGGAAGCACCGCCTCGGCGAACCAGGCGACGGCATCGACGTTCGGCCAGTAGTCCATCGCTCCGGTGAACACGATCGGGATCGGCTCGTCCTCGGCCGGTGTCTCGCGCGCGATGGAGATGAAGGGCGAGCGTCGCGCCGGATCGGGAGAGAAGTAGTCGCTGTCGACGCCGTTGCGCAATGGCCGTACGGTCGAAGCGCATTCCGGCGCCAGCTTGCGAAACAGCGCCGTCTCGTTCTCCGTGACGAAGAACGAGTGTTCGGCGCGCGTTGCGACCGCGCGTTCGTAGGCCAGCAAGAGCGTGCTCTCTCGCCGATAGAGCCACGATCGCGGCCAGCCGAGCGAGTTCGCGTACTGGCCCCACTTGGCCGAGTCGATGTCGACGAAGTCGACGAGCATGGGCAACTGCGGCAGCCCTTGCGTGTACTGCGCCATCGAGGAGGAGAAGACCAGCGCCGCGTCGATCTGCTCGCCGGCACAGGTGTCTTCGACCCAGCGCTTGAGCCCGGCGTCGCGGTAGTACCGCAGGGTCAGAGGCTGACGCGTCAGCAGTCCCGCAAGGCTCGCCGGACGGGCGCGCCTGGGTGACAGGCGAGCCACGTGCAGCTCGCTGCACATCGCGGCAACCGTCCCGATGTGCGCCTGGTCGTCCGGATCGTCGATGAACGTCCCCACGAAGACGCGGTGCCTGGCCGCCAGATGCTTGAGCAGGTGGTACGAGCGCACCTTGTCGCCCTTGTTGGGCGGGTAAGGCAGGCGATGGACGAGGTAGAGGATCTTCACGCCGCCTTCACCCGAGGTTCTTCACGATGAAGGGCCCGAGCCAGTTCGCAAAGCCGATGGGCAGCTTGCGCCAGGTCTTGATCAGCAACTGGTACTTCGGGTTGTTCGGGTTGTTCTGGGGAATCGCGTCGCGCTTGAAGAGGCGGTACTCGTAGGACAGCGGCTGCGGCTCGAAGCCCCAGTTCTTCTTGAACGAGAACGAACCCGTGCCCTGCTTGCTGCGGCCGTAGTCGAAGACCTTCAGGCCGCGTGCGCAGGCGCGACG
>JASLGD010000101.1 GCA_030150305.1 Caldimonas sp.
CCCGTGTGTAGTCGCCGACTGGAGTCGCCGCGCTCGCGTAGTCAAAGACGCGCGCCGGTCCGCCGGTCGGCGTGGGCCAACTGACCGAAATCGGGGCCGACGACGGCTGGGAAGCGCCGGAAGAAGGGGCTGATGCGGCCTGATGGATGACGGCCACAGGCTCCGCATTCGAGCCGTCTCCGCCACAAGCTGAGAGTGCTGCAGCGAACACCGAAAGAACGACCACCCGAAGCTCTTGGGTAACCTGCGACAACGATGCAATCGGCTTCATGGCATCTCCTCGACCCTACCAATCTGATAAGTGCAGACCCAGGCGGATGCACTGACGCTGGCCTGCGGGCGCCGGTGCCGCTCGTGCATCAGTCGACGCTGAAGCGCGTCGCCGTCACGGCGCCCGCGATGTGCTCAGGCAGCGTCGCCTCGCCCTTGGCACATTGATCGAGCGTGAAGTGACCCTCGAACGTATCGCGTGCGTGGTTGAGTGCCACTGTCGCGCGCATGATTGCCGGCCCGACGAAGACCGCAGGCGTTGCCGGCGGCATCGAGTCGCCGTTGGCCCAGGCCAGCGCGATGTGCTTGAACCGGTAGGTCGAGGGGCCGGTCTGCTCCCCGCTGCCCATGCACGTATCGCCCGAGCCGGGTGGACGCGCGCCGGAGATGATGAATTCGGTGCCGTCGTCGTGCCATTGCTGGGTGCCGAAGTGGACCACGGCGCCGACGGGGACGAGGTTGGGGTACGCCGTGCCATCGGAGGTCCACGTGAATCGCCAGGTGCCGACGATGCCGGCACCTCGCGGAGCGGGATCGTCGACTCGAATGAAGGCGACCGCCTCGGGTCGCCACGCAGCTCTGATGAGGCCAGCCGGCGCAAAGGGCGCTTGCACGGGCGGCTTGAACCGCGGTTCGAACGATCCGCAGGCGGCGACGGCCTGACCGAACAGCCCGACGGCCGCGCCGGTGACACCGAGCATCAGCGCACATCGTGTCCAGGTGCGGCACTGAGTCGAGTGGGCGTCCATCTCCTTGTCCTAAAGGTCTTGATCAATCGAAGACAACCGGCCGGCGATCCGTAAACGGAACGTATGACTCCACCCTTGCAAGCGGAGTACGATCTCGCCGCTGGCCAGCCCGGTCTTTAGACTGGTGTGAAAAACCATGAGAAATGGTGATTCCCGCCGAGCTCGATCCAGCGCGAAGGCCTGAGACGCAGGCCGCCTCACTGCGACAACTCGATCAGGGGGCAACCCTTTCACGCGGGCCCGCACGATCCCCGCACCTCGGAACGCTCGGGTCGTGCGCGTAGATCAAGAATCATGAAAAGCGCTGATTCCGAGCCTCGTCCGGCACGGTATGCATTCGGCTGTTTCATGCTCGAGCCGGCTCAGCGGCGCGTGCTGCGCAACGGCGCGCCATTGGCCCTTACCCCCCGGCTGTTCGATGCCCTGCAGTTGTTCGTCGAACACCCTGGCGAGTTGCTGGAAAGAGACTTCCTGATCCAAACGCTGTGGCCGGGCTTGGTGGTCGAGGACAACAACCTGAGCCAAGTCGTCTCGGCGCTGCGGCGCGCGCTCGGTGAGGCGCAAGGCAGCCGCTTCATCGAAACCGTGCCGCGGCGCGGCTTTCGATTCATTGCACCCGTCGCCGTGCTCCAAGCCCACGATTCCACTACCGGTGGTGCGCGCGATAGGGCGGAGAAGGCCCCCGAGAATCTGCGTGTCGGGATGGGCCTCGAGGACTCTGTCATCCCCGACGCGAAGCTTGGCGTCCTTTCGCACTGGCCTCGCCTGCGAACGCGGCGATGGTGGAGCGTCGCCCTGGCCGTCGCGCTGATCGCTGCGACCGCGTTCGAGTGGCTAGCCGGTGGAGCATCCGACCAAGCACTCAGTCCTCCCACGTCCTCACTCGCGGTGCTGCCGTTTCGCGCAAGCGGCGACGTGCCTGACACGAGGTACGCCGAGACCTTCACCCGCGATCTGACTGCCAGGATCCGGCAGAGCGGCCCTTCGGTTTCGGCATACGACGCGGTGACGAGTCATCGCAACACTTCGGCAGACCTGCATGCCTTGGCCAAGGAACTGAACGTCCGCTACTTCGTCGACGGCAGCGTGGGGCGGGCTGGCGAAGCCACAGTTGCGACGATCTCTCTGATCGACGCGCTACGGGGCAAGCAACTGGCGAGCATTCGCGTCGACACCCCGATGGCAAAGGCGGCATCTTGGCCGGACCTGCCTGCCATCAGGGCGACCAACGCCATCGTCCGCCTGGTCGTCAACGCGGAATTGCCGCGAATTGCCGGGATCCCGCGCCAAGACAGAAGCGCACTCGAGCATGCCCTGCTCGGCCTGAACCTCGAGAGCGACGGGACGCTCGAGGGCGTCTCCCATGCCAAAGCATCCTGCGACGAAGCATTGCGTCTTGATCCTCGGCTACCCGCCGCACTGAATTGCAAAGCCTGGAGCTTGAAGAGGGCGGCAGAATGGCCAACGCCGCGATTCGCGGACTTGGCGCGTGAAGCCGACGAACTGTCGCGACGTTCCCTGAGCCTGGCGGGCGACAATGCGCTGAGCTGGACCATTCGGGCCAACGTTCTCGGGCGGCTGCAGCACCAGTGGACTGCGGCGATGGAGGCCAATGCGCAGGCCATCCGCCTCGACCCTTCGCGCACAAGAAACTACGTCGATCGGGCGCAGTTTTTCATCAAGACCGGCCATCCAGCGGAAGCTTTGCCGCTGCTCGAGCGCGCCACGGATGTGGAAACCGGGTCACCCGCGATGATCGAGCGCGTCAGATGCAGCGCCTACATTGAACTCGGCAGCTATCAAGACGCAGTCACCAGCTGCGAGCGCTCGGCGAGCAGAGAAGAAGAGTGGATCGTGCAGGTGTATCTCGCCGTGGCATATGCCCAGCTTGGCGACATGCAGCGCGCGGACGCTGCTCGCCAGCGCGCGATGCAGCGGCGCGCGGTCTCGGTTGGCTGGTTCAAGCGCGAGTTTTCACAACTAACAGATGATCCGACCGCCCGGGAGCTGTGGAACAGGAATTTTGCCCCTGGCCTCGTCAAAGCTGGCTTTCCGGAAAGCTAGCGCGGCGTCCCGTAGTTCCCTTTGGGACTTCGCCTCACGATCTCTGCACGGTGTACCTCGATCAGCAGCGCC
>JASLGD010000107.1 GCA_030150305.1 Caldimonas sp.
GGGCCGGGGGACATGGAGGAAATCGGCCACCCGCCGCCCACGCCCGCGTGTGACACGGACTCAACGCATGCCGCCGCGATGCAGTCGGCGACCGCTAATCGAACGCCCGCCGCGCCGACCGGAACATCGCCATCCACGCGCTCGGCTCGCCGCGCGCGTTGCTCGGCCAGCTCATCTGGACGTCGCGAAAGACGCGCTCGGCGTGCGGCATCAGCGCGGTGAAGCGGCCGTCGGCGGTCGTCACGCCGGTGAGGCCGTCGGGGCTGCCGTTCGGATTGAACGGATACGCCTCGGTCGGCTTGCCCGAGTGATCGACGAAGCGCATCACCGCGTGCACGCGCTCGCGGTCGCCGCGCTGCGAGAAGTCGGCGTAGCCCTCGCCGTGCGCGACGGCGATCGGCAAGCGGCTGCCGGCCATCTCGCGAAAGAAGATCGACGGCGACGGCAGCACCTCGACGAGGCTGAGACGCGCCTCGAACTGCTCGCTGCGGTTCTTCGTGAAGCGCGGCCACGCCGTCGCGCCCGGGATCAGCTCGGCGAGCGCGGCGAGCATCTGGCAGCCGTTGCAGATGCCGAGCGCGAAGACGTCGGGCCGTGCGAAGAACGTCGCGAACTGATCGGCGAGCTGGGCGTTGAAGCGGATCGAGCGCGCCCAGCCTTCGCCGGCGCCGAGCACGTCGCCGTAGCTGAAGCCGCCGCACGCGACGAACCCCTGCACCATGTCCAGCCGCATCCGGGCCGCCTGCAGGTCGCTCATGTGGACGTCGTACGTCTCGAAGCCCGCGGCGGCCATCGCGTAGCTCAGCTCGACGTGGCTGTTGACGCCCTGCTCGCGCAGGATCGCGACCTTGGGCGCGCTGCCGACGACCGCCGGCGCGCTCGGCGCGCTCGCGAACGCCGGGCCGGCGAGATGGACGTGCAGGCCCGGATCGTCCTCGCGGCCGGCGGCGGCGTGCTCGGCGTCGGCGCACTCGGGCCGGTCGCGCAGCCGCGCGATCCGCCAGCTCACCTCGTCCCACGCCTGCTGCAAGTCGAACAGCGACGCCGAGAACGCGACCTTGGCGTCGCGCCAGACCTCCATCGCGTAGCGCGTGTTGGTCTTGCCGACGACATGGCTCATGCGGCCGAGCCCGGCCGCGCGCAGGATCGAGATCGCCTCGTCGCGACGCGCGGTCGGCACCTGCAGCAGGACGCCGAGCTCCTCGTTGAAGAGCGCGCGCAACGTCAGCTCCTCGCGCCGGGCGCTCACCTGCGCGGCCCAGTTCTTCGAATCGCCGTATTCGGCGCGGCTGTCGGCGATGCCGTCGCTCTCGGTGACGAGCAGGTCGACGTTGAGGCTGATGCCGAGGTGCCCGGCGAACGCCATCTCGCACGCCGCCGCCCAGAGCCCGCCGTCGCTGCGGTCGTGGTACGCGAGCACGAGCCCGGCGTCGCGCAACCGCGTCACCGCATCGACGAGCGCGACGAGCCGGTGCGCGTCGTCGAGGTCGGGGACCGAGCCGCCGAACTGCCCGCTCGCCTGCGCGAGGATCGAGCCGCCCATCCGCATGCGGCCTTCGCCAAGGTCGACCAGGACGAGCGTCGTGTCGCCTTGCCGCAGCTCGGGGGTCGACTGCAGGCGAACGTCGTCGATCGTCGCGAAGGCGCTGACGACGAGGCTCACCGGCGCCGTCACCTGCCTCGCCTTGCCGTCGTCGCCGTGCCAGCGCGTGCGCATCGAGAGGCTGTCCTTGCCGACCGGAACGCCGATGCCGAGCGCCGGGCAGAGCTCCATCGCGACCGCGCGCACCGTGTCGTAGAGCGCGGCGTCGTCGCCGGGCGGCGGCGGGACGTCGTCGCCGCGGGCGCCGGCGTGGGGATCGTCGCTGCACGCGGCCATCCAGTTGCAGCTCAGCTTGACGCGATCGAGCGCGATCGGCGCCGCGAGCAGGTTGGTGATCGCCTCGGCGACCGCCATGCGGCCCGACGCCGGCGCGTCGGCGACGGCGAGCGGCGTGCGCTCGCCCATCGCCATCGCCTCGCCCGCCGTGCCGCTGAAGTCGGCGAGCGTGATCGCGCAATCGGCGACAGGCACCTGCCACGGCCCGACCATCGGGTCGCGGCACGACAGACCGCCGACCGTGCGGTCGCCGATCGTGACCAGGAAGCGCTTGCTCGCGACCGTCGGATGACGTAGCACGTCGAACGCGGCGCGCTCGAGCGCGACGTCGCCGAGCGCGAGCGGCGCAAGCGCGAGCGCGCGACGGCGGACGTCGCGGTGCATCTTCGGCGGCTTGCCGAGCAGCACCTCCAGCGGCATGTCGATCGCCGGTGCGCTGTCGTCGTGCCTGCGGTCATCGTGCGCGGAGCGAAGGATGTCTGCGCCGCCGACGCCGGGGTCCTTCGCTTCGCTCAGGACGACGCCGTTGCCGACGACGAGCTCGCGCTCGACGGTGGCGACGCCGACGACCGCGTACGGACAGCGCTCGCGCGCGCACATGGCGTCGAGCAGCGGCAGCGATTCGGGTGCGATCGCGAGGACGTAGCGCTCCTGGCTCTCGTTGCACCAGATCTCCTTGGCCGCCAGGCCGCTCTCCTCGACCGGGACCTTGCCCAGGTCGAACCGCGCGCCGCGCCCGGCGCCGTCGACGAGCTCGGGGAACGCGTTCGAGAGGCCGCCGGCGCCGACGTCGTGGATCGCGAGGATCGGGTTGACGTCGCCGAGCGCGGCGCAGTGGTTGATGACCTCCTGCGCGCGGCGCTGGATCTCGGGGTTGCCGCGCTGCACCGAGTCGAAGTCGAGCTCGGCAGCGTTGGTTCCCGCAGTCATCGAGCTCGCCGCGCCGCCGCCCATGCCGATCCGCATGCCGGGACCGCCGAGGTGGACGAGCAATGTTCCCGGAGCGAACTCGACCTTGTGCGTCTGCGTCGCGGCGATCGCGCCGAGCCCGCCGGCGACCATGATCGGCTTGTGGTAGCCGCGACGCTCGCGCGTTCCGCCGTCGTCGCCGACGCTCTGCTCGTAGACGCGGAAGACGCCGCCGAGGTTGGGCCGCCCGAACTCGTTGTTGAAGGCGGCGCCGCCGAGCGGACCGTCGAGCATGATCTCGAGCGCGCTCGCGATGTGCGCGGGCTTGCCGTAGCGCTCGCGCTCCCACGGCTCGTCGGTGCCGGGCAGGTGCAGGTTCGAGACCATGAACCCGGTGAGCCCTGCCTTCGGCCGCGCGCCGCGTCCGGTCGCGCCCTCGTCGCGGATCTCACCGCCGGCGCCGGTCGACGCCCCGGGGAACGGCGAGATCGCGGTCGGATGGTTGTGCGTCTCGACCTTCATCAGCACGTGGACGAGCTCGCGGCGGGCGCTCCAGCGCGGCGCGTTGGTGTAGCCCTCGGGCAGCCAGCGCTCGACCTCGCGTCCTGCCATCACCGCGGCGTTGTCGCTGTACGCGACGATGGTGTGCTGCGGCGAGCGCTGCTCGGTGTTCCGGATCATCTGGAACATCGAGCGCTCCTGCGGCTCGCCGTCGATCGTGAACGCGGCGTTGAAGATCTTGTGCCGACAGTGCTCGCTGTTGGCCTGCGCGAACATCATCAGCTCGACGTCGCTCGGGTTGCGGCCGAGCGCGCGAAAGGCGTCGAGCAGGTAGTCGATCTCGTCGGCCGAGAGCGCGAGGCCGAAGTCGCGGTTCGCGGCCTCGAGCGCGGCACGGCCGCCGCCGAGGACGTCGACCGCAACGAGCGGCCGCTCGGGCTGCTCGTCGAACAGGTGGCGCGCTTCTTCGCGGTCGAAGAACACGCTCTCGGTCATGCGGTCGTGGAGCAGCGCGGCGAGCGCGGCGCGCTCGCCGGAATCGAGCGGCGTCGAGCGGCCGACGAAGGGCTTCTTCAGGCGCAGCGAGAACTCGGTGACGCGCTCGATGCGGCGGACCGCGAGGCCGCAGTTGTGCGCGATGTCCGTCGCCTTCGACGACCACGGCGAGATCGTGCCGAGGCGCGGCGCGACGACGATCGCCTCGCCGCCGTCGACGTCGCGCGCGGGATCGCCGTAGCGAAGCAGTGCGGCGACGCGCGCGGACGCGTCGCCATCGAGCGGCGCATCGCTCGCGACCCAGTGGACATGCCGCGCGGAGACCGACTCGACGCGCGCGACGCGCTCCTTCAGCCTCGCGAGGAGCGCTGCGGCGCGAAAGTCGGGCAGTGCGTTGCCGCCTTCGAAGCGGGCGAGATGCGGCGGCGCGGTCGTCAACGAGAGGGCGCTCGAAGTGGTCCGGAGGGTCGATGCGTGAAGGGCTGCACGCGGTGTGGAGACCCCGGTGGAAACCCGCATTCTACGGGGGCCGATGCGATAATTCGGCGATGACGATCTCGATCAAGAGCGAAGCCGACATCGCCGGCATGCGCGTCGCCGGCCGGCTCGCCGCCGAGGTGCTCGACCTCCTCACGCCGCACGTCAAGCCCGGGGTGACGACCGACGCGCTCGACAAGCTGGCGCACGACCACATCGTCTACGAGCAGAACGCGGTGCCGGCGCCGCTCAACTACGCGCCGCCGGGCTACACCCCGTACCCGAAGTCGATCTGTACCTCGATCAACCACCAGGTCTGCCACGGCATCCCCAACGACCGTCCGCTGAAGAACGGCGACATCGTCAACATCGACGTCACCGTCATCAAGGACGGCTGGCACGGCGACACCAGCCGCATGTTCATCGTCGGCGAGGGGTCGATCGCCGCCAGGCGGCTCGTCCAGATCACGTACGAGGCGATGTGGAAGGGCATCGTCAAGGTCAGGCCCGGCGTTCGCCTCGGCGACATCGGCCACGCGATCCAGACGTTCACGGAGCACAACGGCTTCTCGGTCGTGCGCGAGTTCTGCGGCCACGGCATCGGCACGCGGTTCCACGAGGACCCGCAGGTGCTGCACTACGGCAAGCCGGGGACGCTCGACGAGCTGAAGGCGGGAATGACGTTCACGATCGAGCCGATGATCAACGCCGGCAAGCGCGACATCCGCGAGGCCGGCGACGGCTGGACGATCGTGACGCGCGACCGGTCGCTGTCGGCGCAGTGGGAACACACCGTGCTGGTCACCGACAGCGGCTACGACGTGCTGACCGTCTCCGCCGGGACGCCACCGCCGCCGGCGTTCGTCACCGCCTGAGCGGAGCCGCGGTGGGCGCGAGCGACAGCGTTTCCGTCGCCGCAACGGCGGTCGCGCGCAGCGAGCCGGCAGCCGTCGCCGCCGGACGCTCGCCCGGCGAGCAGCGAGCGCGCTTTCGCGACGGCAAGGCCGCGCGACTCGAGCGCTTCCTCGCGACGCGGCCGACCGCGCGCGCCGCGCTTCGCCTGGTGCGCGCGCTCGCGCGCGACGTCGACGTCACGCTGCTCGAGCTGTGGCGCGAGGCGGAGATGCCCGCCGACGCGGCGCTCGTCGCCGTCGGCGGCTACGGCCGCGGCGAGCTCTTCCCGTATTCCGACGTCGACGTCCTCGTGCTGCTGCCGGGCGGCGACGACGCCGAGGCGCGCGAGGCCGCGGCCACGCGCCTCATCACCGCGTGCTGGGACGCCGGGCTCGAGATCGGCTCGAGCGTGCGCACCGTCGACGAGTGCGTCGCGATGGCGCTCGCGGACGTCACCGTGCAGACGGCGCTCCTCGAGGCGCGCTTCCTGTGCGGCGCGCGCAGGGTGTTCAAGGCGTTCGCGCGCGCGACCGCGGCGGCGATGGACCCGAAGGCGTTCCTGCGCGCGAAGACGCTCGAGATGCAGCAGCGCCACCAGAAGTACGAGAACACGGCGTACGCGCTCGAGCCGAACTGCAAGGAGAGCCCGGGCGGTCTGCGCGACCTGCAGACGGTGATCTGGGTCGCGCGCGCGGCCGGCTACGGCCGGACCTGGCGCGAGCTCGCCGCGCAGGGCCTGATCACGCCGTTCGAGATGCGCCAGCTGCAGCGCAACGAGGGCATGCTCAAGCTCGTCCGCGCGCGGCTGCACGCGATCGCCGGCCGCCGCGAGGACCGCCTCGTGTTCGACCTGCAGACCGCGGTCGCCGAGAGCTTCGGCTACCGCGCGCTCGGCGGACAGAGCGGCTCCGAGCGCCTGATGCGCCGCTACTACTGGGCCGCCAAGGCGGTGACCCAGCTCAACCGCATCCTCATGCTCAACATCGAGGAGCGAGTCGCCGGCACGCAGGACGCGCCGATGCGGCCGATCAACGCCAAGTTCCTCGAGAGGAGCGGCATGCTCGAGGTCGCGAGCGACGACCTCTACGAGCGCGATCCGCAAGCGATCCTCGAGACGTTCCTCGTCTACCAGCAGACGATCGGCCCGAAGGGGCTCTCGGCGCGGACGCTGCGCGCGCTCTACAACGCGCGCCACCTGATGGACGCGAAGTTTCGCCGCGACAAGCGCAACCACGCGACGTTCATGAAGATCCTGCAGGCGCCCGACGGCGGCCAGACGCACGTCTTTCGCCTGATGAACGAGACGAGCGTGCTCGGCCGCTACCTCTGGGTGTTCCGCCGCATCGTCGGCCAGATGCAGCACGACCTGTTCCACGTCTACACCGTCGACCAGCACATCCTGATGGTGCTGCGCAACGTCCGCCGCTTCCTCATCCCGGAGCACGCGCACGAGTACCCGTTCTGCTCGCAGCTGGCGTCGACGTTCGACCGCATCTGGGTGCTCTACGTCGCCGCGCTCTTCCACGACATCGCCAAAGGCCGCGGCGGCGATCACTCCGAGCTCGGCATGCGCGAGGCGCGCCGCTTCTGCCGCGACCACGGCGTCGGACGCGAGGACGCCGCGCTCGTCGAGTGGCTCGTCGCCCAGCACCTGACGATGTCGCGCATCGCGCAGAAGGAAGACCTCTCCGACCCCGACGTCATCGCCGACTTCGCCGCGTTCGTCGGCAGCGAGCGGCGGCTGACCGCGCTCTACCTGCTCACGGTCGCCGACATCCGCGGCACCAGCCCGAAGGTCTGGAACGCGTGGAAGGGCAAGCTCCTCGAGGACCTCTATCGCCTGACGCTGCGCGCGCTCGGCGGCGCGCGTCCGAACATGGACGCCGAGATCGAGGCGACCAAACTCGAGGCGCGGCTGCTCCTCAACCTCGCGATGCTGCCGGGAACGGTCGAGGTGCCGCTGTGGCGCACGCTCGAGCTCAGCTACTTCGCCCGCCACGACGCAAGCGAGATCGCGTGGCACACGCGCTCGCTCTACGACAAGGTCGAGACGGAGCGGCCGGTCGTCCGCGCGCGCGTCAGCCCGGTCGGCGTCGGCCTGCAGGTGCTCGTCTACGCGCCCGACCGGCAGGACCTGTTCGCGCGCACCTGCGGCTACTTCGACGGCGCCGGCTTCAACATCCTCGACGCCAAGGTGCACACGTCGACCACCGGCTACGCGCTCGACACGTTCCTGGTCGAAAGCCCCTACCTCGAGCCGCATGCGCGCGACCTGATCTCGTACGTCGAGACGCAGCTCGCGATCGCGCTCCAGGCGACCGGCCCGCTACCCGAGCCGAGCAAGGGGCGCCTGTCGCGCCGCGTGCGCTCGTTCCCCGTGACGCCGCGGGTGACGCTCAGGCCGGACGAGCGGGCGCAGCGCTGGCTGCTCGGCGTCTCGGCAAGCGACCGCTCGGGGCTGCTCTACGCGATCTCGCGCGTCCTCGCGCGCCACAACATCAACCTGCAGCTCGCCAAGATCACGACGCTCGGCGAGCGCGTCGAGGACACCTTCCTGATCGACGGCAGCGCGCTGCAGCAGAACAAGATGCAGCTGCAGATCGAGAGCGAGATGCTCGACGCGATCGCATAGATGGCGCCCCCGACCTTGCGGCTTCGCCGCAGCGGTACCCCCCGCGGGGGCCACGGCCGGGCTTGGGAGCGGCCCGGCGCCCGGCCGGCGCCCCCGACCTTGCGGCTTCGCCGCAGCGGTACCCCCCGCGAGGGCCACGGCCGGGGTTGGGAGCTGCCCGGCGCCCGGCCGGCCGACTGAGCATGCTGCAATCGATCAGCGCTCAAGAGGCGATCAGCGACCTCGGGCGCTTCGACACCATCGTCGACGCGCGCTCGCCGGCCGAATACGCCGAGGACCGCCTGCCCGGCGCCGTCAACTGGCCGTCGCTCGACGACGACGAGCGCGCGCTCGTCGGCACCGAGTACAAGCAGGTCTCGCCGTTCGCGGCGAGGAAGCGCGGCGCGGCGCTCGTCGCGCGCAACGTCGCGGCGCACGTCGAGCGCCACGTCGCCGATCGGCCGCCGGGCTGGACGCCGCTCGTCTACTGCTGGCGCGGCGGCAAGCGCAGCGGTGCGCTCGCGACCGTGCTCGACCAGATCGGGTTTCGCGTCCACGTCCTCGACGGCGGATATCGCGCCTTCCGGCGCGCCGTCGTCGCCGAGCTCGAGCAGCTGCCGGCGCGCTTCGCCTGGCGCGTCGTGTGCGGCCCGACCGGCGCGGGCAAGAGCCGCCTGCTCGCCGAGATCGCACGCCAGGGCGGGCAGCTGCTCGACCTCGAGGCGATCGCGAACCATCGCGGCTCGGTGCTCGGGCTCGTCCCCGGCAGCACGCAGCCGACGCAGAAGGCGTTCGACACCGCGCTCTGGAACGCGTTGCGCGCGCTCGATCCGGCGCGTCCGGTGTTCGTCGAAAGCGAGAGCAAGAAGATCGGCGAGCTCCACCTTCCCGCGCCGCTGGTCGAGCGCATGCGCGCGTCGCCGTGCCTCTGGCTCGAGCTGCCGGTCGAGGCGCGCGTCGCTCTCCTGCTCGACGAGTACGACTTCTTCGTCGCCGACGTCGACGCTTTCTGCGACCGCCTCGACGCGCTGCGGACGCTGCGCGGCAACGCGGTCGTCGACGCCTGGCAGGAGTCGGCGCGCGGCGGCCGCGTCGCCGACGTCGTCCGCGCCCTGCTCGACGCGCACTACGACCCGATCTACCTGGCATCGCTGCGGCGCAATTTCGCCGCCGTGGCGGCGCCGCTCGCGACGCTGCGCTGGAACGGCGATGCCGCGTCGCTTGCCGCCGCGGCCGAGCAGGCGATCGCTGCCGCTGTCTAGCGCGTTCGCTGGCGAATGAAAAACGGCCCCGGAGCAATCCGGGGCCGCTGTCTTTCCAGGACAGGGAGAACGGTTCAGTCGGCGCGGCGTCGCTTCGCGATGAAGCCCATGATGCCGAGGCCGGCGAGCATGAGGGCATAGGTCTCGGGCTCGGGGACCGCGGTCGTGACGCCGACCGCGCCGGTCGCGCCCAGGTTGGCGCCGCTCGTGACGAGCACGTCGGCCGCGAAGTAGGCGCCGCCGAGGCTGCCGCCGCTGCTCTTGCTGCCGAGGAAGTCGGAGATCGCCGCGTTGTTCACCGTGAACGTCAGCGGATCGGGATAGCCGCCGGCCGAGCCGCCGTTGCTGCATCCGGTGTCGCAGACGATGCCGAAGCCGAACGAACCGAACGGCGGATCGATGCCCGGCACGATCGCCATGAAGGTCTGCGTGCTCGCGTCCTGGATGCTGACGATGTCGGTGAGCGCGACGCCCGTGGCATTGAACGCGAACACGTCGTGGCCGCCCGTCGTCAGGAAGTTCAGGTCGCTGCGCAGATCGACCTTGAAGTCGACGTTGGCGCCGTTCTGCGTCAGCGTCACGGTGCCGTACGGCGACGGGCCGAACTGGGCGACGTCGGTCGCGTCGAACGTGAACACCGACTGGGCCGCTGCCGGAAGCGTTGCGGCGGCGAGTGCGAGAGTGGCCGCAGCGCTGCGAAGCTGGAGTGCGAATTTCATGGTGACCTCTCGTTGTCGCTCGCGATCTGCGAGTGGCGAGAGTGTCGTCGCGTCGCGCGTCGAGAGGTCCCCCGCGTCTCCGGGGGAAACGCGTCAGCGCGTAACGAAGACGCGAAGCGACGTGACGAATCACCGCCGCTCGTCGCCTTTGCAGCGCCGCTCGCGTGCTATCCCGGATTCGCGGGGTTGCGTGCGCGTTCGCTCAGGAACTTCTGCAGCGCTTCGGAGCCGCCGATCAGCGTGCCGTCGACGAACACCTGCGGCACCGTCTGCGCCTTCGCGATCGCGCCGAGCGCCTTGCTGCGGATCGTGTGCGGCAGCGGGATCTCGGCGTAGTCGAGGCCGGCCTCGCTGAGCATCTTCTTCGCCTGCGCGCAGAACGAGCAGCCCTCGCGCGTCAGGATCGCGACCTGCTCTGGCAGCTTCGCGTTCGGGTCGAGGTAGTGCAGCATCGTGTCGGCATCCGACACCTCGAACGGGTCGCCCGGCCTCTGCGGCTCGACGAACATCTTCTCGATCTTCTTGTCGCGCACGAGCATCGAGTAGCGCCACGAACGCTTGCCGAAGTTGAGGTCGCTCTTGTCGACGAGCATTCCCATCGCCTCGGTGAACGCGCCGTTGCCGTCGGGCAGCAGCAGCACGTTCTCGGCTTCCTGGTCCTTGCCCCATTCCTCCATGACGAACGGGTCGTTGACCGCGACGCAGACGATCTCGTCGATGCCGTGCTGCTTGAAGACCGGCGCGAGCTCGTTGTAGCGCGGCAGGTGCGTCGACGAGCACGTCGGCGTGAAGGCGCCGGGGAGCGAGAAGACGATGACGTTCTTGCCGGCGAAGATGTCGTCGGTCGTCACCGTCGCCCACTCGCCGTTGCGGCGGATTCGGAAGGTGACGTCGGGGACGGTCTGCCCTTCCCGGTTGGGGAGCGGTTGTTCTGCCATGGCGGTGCCCTGAAGTGGCGGGGGATGGCGGCGAGGCGGCAATCGCCGCGCCCGCCCTGCCCGCCGGCGCCGCCGCGCCGCTAGCGAACGCTCAGCGCTCGACGCACATCGCGACGCCCATGCCGCCGCCGATGCACAGGCTCGCGATGCCCTTCTTCGCGTTGCGCTTGCCCATCTCGTGCAGCAGCGTCACGAGGATGCGGCAGCCCGAGGCGCCGATCGGATGGCCGATCGCGATCGCGCCGCCGTTGACGTTGACCTTGCTCGTGTCCCAGCCCATCTCGTTGTTGACCGCGCACGCCTGCGCCGCGAACGCCTCGTTGATCTCGAGGAGGTCCAGGTCCTGCGGCTTCCAGCCGGCGCGCTCGAGCGCCTTCTTCGACGCCGGCACCGGGCCCATGCCCATGATCTTCGGGTCGAGCGCGACCGTCGCGTAGCTCGCGATCCGCGCGAGCGGCGTCAACCCGAGCTGCTGCGCGCGCTTCGCCGTCATGACGACGACCGCCGCGGCGCCGTCGTTGATCCCCGAGGCGTTGCCCGCGGTCACCGTGCCCGCCTTGTCGAACGCGGGCTTGAGGCCGGCAAGCGCCTCGGCGCTCGTCTTGCGGTTGATGAACTCGTCGGCGGCGAAGACGAGCGGGTCGCCCTTCTTCTGCGGGATCGAGATCGGCACGATCTCGTCCTTGAAGCGGCCGCCTTCCTGCGCTGCGGCGGCCTTCTGCTGCGACGCGAGCGCGAGCGCATCCTGCTTCTCGCGCGAGACGTCGTACTGCTTGGCGACGTTCTCGGCAGTGATTCCCATGTGGTACCGGTTGTAGACGTCGAACAGGCCGTCGGTGATCATCGAGTCGACCATCTTCCAGTCGCCCATGCGCTGGCCGTCGCGCGAGCCGAGCAGGACGTGCGGCGCGGCGCTCATGTTCTCCTGGCCGCCGGCGATGCCGATCTCGTAGTCGCCGTCGCGGATCGCCTGCGCCGCGAGCATCACCGCCTTCAGACCCGAGCCGCAGACGGCGTTGATCGTCAGCGCCGGGACGCTCTGCGGCAGCCCGCTCTTGATCACCGTCTGGCGCGCCGGGTTCTGACCGGAGCCCGCCGCGAGAACCTGGCCGAGGATGACCTCGCCGATCTGGTCGCCCGAAAGCTTGGCGCGCTCGAGCAGGTTGACGACGACGGCGGCGCCGAGCTCGGGGGCCGGGATCTTCGACAGGCTGCCGCCGAACTTGCCGACTGCCGTGCGGGCGGCGGCGACGATGACGATCTCGGTGCTCATGGAGTTCTCCTTCAGATGACGTTGGACCGCCGAATCAGGCGGCCTTCTCCTTGACGTAGCGGCCGGGTGCAGGCTCGATCGCCTTGTAGGTGGCGTTGCCCGGCTTCTTCGGCGCGGCGACCAGCTTGCCGCTGAATTGCGCCAGCCACTTCGACCACTCGGGCCACCAGCTGCCGGGATACTCGACGGCAGTGTCGAACCAATCCTCGGCCGACGCGGGCAAGGCATTGCTCGCACCGAGCCAGTAGCTGCGCTTCTTCTTCAGCGGCGGATTGATCACGCCGGCGATGTGCCCGGACGCGCCGAGCACGAAGCGCGTCTTCCCCTTCAGCACCCGGGTGCTGCCGTACGCTCCCTGCCAGGGCACGATGTGGTCCTCGCGCGAGGCGTAGATGAAGCTGGGCACGTTGATCTTGCCGAGATCGACCGGCTCGCCGCAGACGGTTGCCTTGCCCGGCTTGACGAGATTGTTCTCGAGGTAGGTATTGCGCAGGTACCAGCAGTACATCGGCCCCGGCAAGTTGGTGCCGTCGCTGTTCCAGTACAGCAGGTCGAACGGCGGCGGCGTCTCGCCCTTCAGGTAGTTGGCGACGACGTAGTTCCAGACGAGGTCGTTCGGACGCAGGAAGCTGAACGTCATGCCGAGCTCGTGGCCCTTCAGAAGGCCGCCGCCGTGCGCGCTCTCGGCGCCGATCGTCATCTCGCGCATCCGCACGGAGGTCTCGTCGATGAAGATGTCGAGCACGCCGGTGTCGCTGAAGTCGAGGAACGTCGTCAGGAGCGTCATGCTCGCGGCGGGGCGCTCGCCGCGCGCGCCGAGCACCGCGAGCGCGGTCGCGAGGATCGTTCCACCGATGCAGAAGCCGAGCGTGTTGATCTGCTCCTGGCCGGTGACCTCGCGGACGATCCCGATCGCACGCAGGACCGCATCCTCGATGTCGTCGTCCCAGGTGCGCTGCGCGATCTCCTCGCCGGCGTTCTTCCAGCTGACGAGGAAGACGCGATGGCCTTCGGCGATGGTGTGGCGGATCAGCGAGTTCTCGGGCTGCAGGTCGAGGATGTAGTACTTGTTGATGCACGGCGGCACGAACAGGATCGGCCGCTCGTGGACCTTGGCCGTCAGCGGCGCGTACTCGATCAGCTGGAACAGCTCGTTCTCGAAGATGACCGAGCCCGCCGTCAGCGCGACGTTGCGGCCGATCTCGAACGCGCTCTCGTCGGTCTGCGAGAGATGGCCGCGCTGGGCGTCGTCCCAGAGATGGGTGAGGCCCTGCAGCAGGCTTTCGCCCTTGGTGTCGATCGCCTTCTTCTGCGCCTCGGGGTTGAGCGCGAGGTAGTTGCTCGGCGAGGCGGCGTCGATCCACTGCAGGACGGCGAAGCGCACCCGCGCCTGCGTCTTCGCATCGCCCTGAACGTTCTTCGCGAGCTTGAGCAGCGTGCGGGCGTTGAGCAGGTACATCTCGGCGAGGAACGACGCCGACGGATTGGCCGCCCAGTCCGGCGCGGCGAAGCGGCGGTCGGCGATCGCCTGCCGCGCGCCGCCCGGCGTCAGCAGGCGATTCCAGATCGCCGCCGCCTCCGCCACGTACTCGCGCTGCGCGTCGGCGAGCACCTCGGGCGGAACGTTGAGCGCCGAGATCGACTTCCAGACCTCGAGCAGATCAGCGCCGGGCGTCTGTCCGCCATCGCCGCTGGCTCCGAGCGCATCGGCGCTTTCCTGCAAGGTCGCTGATGGTGCGCGGCGCGCTGCGCTTCTGTTGGCCATGACGCGATTATCCGCCCGGCGCTTCGCGTTGTCGCGCGCGCGCAAAGCCCGCGCCTTGCGTGACTCAGCGCGGCACGATCCAGATCGCCGCGGCCATGCGGCCCGTCGTGCCGTCGCGCCGGTACGAGAAGAACCTCGCGGCGTCGCCGACCGTGCACCAGCCGCCGCCAGAGACGTCGCGAACGCCGGCGCTGGCCAGACGATCGCGCGCGAGCCCGGCGAGATCGGCGAGCCACTTGCCGCCGCTCGTCGCGCGGAAGCGTCGCCCCGCACCGGCAGCGTCGCCCCGATCGGCACCGAACGCCGCGACGACGTCGCTGCCGAC
>JASLGD010000152.1 GCA_030150305.1 Caldimonas sp.
AGTCTATCCTGGCCGGTTCTGCCAATCCGCGACGAAATGCTCTGCGATCTCGGGCGATCGCTTGGCCTGCGGTTCACGGGATGTGTCTGCTATCGTCTCTGGAGCCGCCGATGCGGGTTACTGATCAGCGCGCGGAGTCGAAGCATAAACGCTGTCCGGGTAATGGATGCGGGCGTGCTCGTCCAGCCAGCGCTCGGCCTCGCTCCACGTCATGCACTGACCTTCCGCAACGAAGCCGTTCATTTCGTCGCCGAGCCGGACGTAGAAGCCGTCGTCATAAAACGACGTGATCCACGTGTTGATTTGTATCCGCTGCGAGTAGCTTTCAATTATACCAGCCGGCTCTTGAGTTGACTCGAACGTGAGTTGGCGCGGCTCGGCTGGTCGTGATTCGCCTTCCTCGTTGTGGGGAGGAGGGAGCGATGACGGTGTCGATCGCGCGATCGGAGCACAAGCCGGCGGATTTGAGGCGGGAGGCGGGACGTACTGCTGATGCGCGAGCCTCGCGTCGGATGTTGGCGCTGGCGCTTGTGATGGAAGGCGAGAGCCGGGACACGGCCGCGCGGCAGTGCGGGATGGACCGGCAGACGCTGCGCGACTGGGTGCATCGCTACAATGCCATGGGTGTGGCCGGCTTGTTTGACCGACCACACGGCGATGGCGCGTCTCCAAAGCTGACCGGAATGCAGGAGGCGACGTTGGCCGAGTGGGTGCGAGCCGGGCCTGACCTCGAGACAGATGGCGTGGTCCGTTGGCGAGTGATCGATCTGCGCCAGAAGATCGCGCGAGAGTTCAACGTCGAGCTGCACGAGCGCAGCGTCGGCAAGCTGCTGCGCCGCTTGCGTTTCCGTCGCCTGTCAGTGCGCCCGCGCCATCCCGAGGCCGATCCGGCCGCCCAGGAGACGCACAAAAAAACCATGCCGATCTGGTCGCCGCCGTCATTCCGCCCGAAGCTCGCGGCAAGCCGATCGAACTCTGGCTGCAGGACGAAGCGCGTGTCGGCCAGCAAGGCAGCCTGACCTACATCTGGGCGCAGCAGGGCACGCGTCCGACCGCACCGCGCGACCGTCGCTACGATTGGGCGTACATCTTCGGTGCCGTCTGCCCGGCGCGCGGTATCGGAGCCGCCCTGGTTCTGCCCTACGCCGACGCTGACGCGATGAACCTGCATCTGGCAACGATCAGCCAGCGTGTCGCTCCTGGCGCACATGCCGTCCTGGAACTCGACGGAGCCGGTTGGCATCAGCTCGGCGGACGGCTACACATACCCGACAACATCAGCCTGCTGCACTTGCCGCCATACTCGCCGGAGCTGAACCCGGTGGAGAACATCTGGCAGTACCTCAAGCAAAACTATCTCAGCAATCGCGTCTTCAACACCTACGAAGATATTGTCTGAAGCTGCCCCGATTTCGTGGAGTATTTGGAGCTTGGGTGATTACGGTTCCGCGGTCTCCACCTCCATCGCTGCTTCGAATGCCATGGGCGATCGGTAGCCAAGAGCTGAATGCAGCCGCACCGGGTTGTACCAGCCCTCGATGAAGCTGAAGCAGGCCATGCGCGCCTCGGCCTGCGAGGCGAAGCGGCGCCGGTCAAGCAACTCGCATTCGAGCGTCGCAAAGAAGCTCTCGCACATGGCGTTGTCATAGGCGTCGCCAACCGAGCCCATCGAAGGGCGGACGCCGGCCTCCCGGCAGCGATTGCCGAACGCCAGCGACGTGTATTGGCTGCCCTGGTCGCTATGATGAATGACGCTATCGGGCCGGCGCTGACCGATCGCCATTTCCAGCGCCTCCAGCACCAGCTCGGCGCGCAAATGGGTGGCCATCGACCAGCCGACGATCTTGCGGCTCCAAGCATCTAACACGACCGCGAGATACAGGAAGCCGCTCGCGGTCGGCACGAAGGTGATGTCGGCCACCCAGAGCTGGTTCGGCTGCACGGCGACGAAGTTGCGATCGACCAGGTCCGGCGCCTGCCGCGCGTCCCGATCGCGCCGGGTGGTGACGGCCGTGCCGCCGCGGCGGCACGCACCGATCAGCCCGGCTGCCCGCATCAGGCGGGCGATCCGCTTGCGCCCGTGCTTCTCTCCTCTTGCCCGGAGTTCAGCGTGAATGCGCGGTGCGCCATAGGTCTCGCGCGAGCTGGCGTGGACCGTGCGGATCCGCTTCAGCAGCGCGGCATCGACAACAGCGTGCGCCGAGGGCTGTCGATGCCGCCAGGCGTGAAAGCCGGATTCCGACACGCCGAGCACGCGTGTCATCACCGCGACTGGAAAGAGAGCCTGGTGCGCGCTCATGAACTCGAAGACCCGGACGGAATCGCGCCGGTCTCGCGTGCGAACCAGGCAGCCGCTCGAGAGAGGATGTCGCGCTCCACCCGCAGCTGCTTGTTCTCACGCCGCAACCGAGCCAGTTCGTCACGCTCTGTCGCCGCAAGCGGCACTCCGTTCTCCTCGCGGCGGCCCTCCTGCCGATCCGCCTGCGCCACCCAGTTGCGGATAGCCTGCGACGAGGGTTCGAACTCGCGGGCAAGCTCCGTTGGGTCGCGGCCGGCACGCACCAGATCAACCATCTGGCGACGGAACTCAGGTGAATACGGCGGTCGGGTCTTGGG
>JASLGD010000177.1 GCA_030150305.1 Caldimonas sp.
TTGCAGCTTCTCGGTCGTCAGCTTCTCGCGGAAGCGGTCGACCATCAGCGGCAGCGCGAACGGGCTCGGCACCGCGAGGTCGACGAGCACGACGCGTTGCGCGCGCATGCGCCTGAGCACCTCGCGCAGGCGCTGGATGTCGAGCTCCTGGCCGAGCACCTCGTTCTCCGCCTGGCTGAGCAGCATGTTGCCCTCGTCGTACTTGCGGAACACTTCGTAGAAGAGCGTGCTCGACGCCTGCAGCTGCCGCGTCGACTTCGCCTGTCCGGGATAGCCCTGACTGATGAGGCCCGAGACGCGCGCGATCTCGCGGAAGCGCCGGCGCGCGAGCTCGCTCGAGTTGAGGCTCGCGAGGACGTCGTGCAGCAGGTTGCCCTCCTCGAACAGGCTCTGGTCGACGAGGGGCGTCGGGTCGACCGGACGCGCCGACAGCAGCTCGAGCCCGTAGTCGTTGATGACGATCGAGAACGTGTTCGGCCGCTCCTTCGCGAGCCTCCACGCGAGCAGGCTGCCGAGGCCGATGTGCGCGTTTCGCCCCGCAAACGGATAGAGGAAGAGGTGCTCGCCCTCGCGCGACTCGAGCTTTTCGATCAGCAGCGTCTTCGGCGTCGGGATGCGCGACAGCGTCGCCTGCGTCTCGAGCATCGGGCGCGCCGCTTCCATCTCGGGGTCGAAGAAGTCGCCCTGCGCGGCGTCGGCGAGGACCTCCATCACCGCGTCGGCGAGCTCGCTCGAGAGCGGCATCTTCGCGCCCGCCCACGCGATCATCGACGCCTGCCGGCCGTCGGCCCGGCGGACGTACGCCGTCATCTCCTGCGCGCGGACGAACTCGAGCGTGCGGCCGGCGAAGACGAAGCAGTCGCCCTTCTTCAGGCGGGCGACGAAGCCTTCCTCGACGACGCCGATGTTGCCGCCCGAGAGGTACTTCACCTGCACCTGCGCGTCGCTCACGATCGTGCCGACGTTGAGCTTGTGGCGGCGGGCGATCGCGCGGCTCGGCACGCGGTAGACGCCTTCGCCGTCGGCGACGACCCGGTGGTACTCGGGATACGCGGTCAGGCTCGCGCCGCCGCGGACGACGAAGTCGAGCGCCCACTGGAACTCGGCGCGCGTGAGCTTGCGGTACGCCCACGCCGTCTTCACCTCGTCGTACATCGCGTCGGCGACGAAGCCGCCGCCGAGGGCGACGGTGACGAGGTGCTGGACGAGGACGTCGAAGGGCTTGTCGGGCGTCGCGCGCTTCTCGATCCGGCCGGCGAGCGCGGCGCGGCGCGCCGCCACCGCCTCGACGAGCTCGAGCGTGTTGGTCGGAACGAGCGTGATGCGGCTCGCTCTTCCGGGCGCGTGGCCGCTGCGGCCGGCGCGCTGCAGCAGCCGCGCGACTCCTTTCGCCGAGCCGATCTGCAGCACGCGCTCGACCGGGACGAAGTCGACGCCGAGATCGAGCGATGACGTCGCGACGACGGCGCGCAGTCGCCCTTCCTTGAGGCCGAGCTCGACCCAGTCGCGCACCTCCTTGTCGAGCGAGCCGTGGTGGAGCGCGACGACGCCCGCCCAGTCGGGGCGCGCGTCGAGGATGAACTGGTACCAGGCTTCGGCCTGCGAACGCACGTTGACGAAGACGAGCGTCGTCGACGAGCGCTCGATCTCGGCGACGACCGGCAGCTGCATCTGCTTGCCGAGATGCCCACCCCACGAGAAGCGGCCCGGGTTGGCGGGCAGCAGCGTGTCGATGACGAGGTTCTTCTCGCTGCGGCCGCGCACGATGGTGCCGCGGGCGCCGCCGAGCAGCACGTGCATCGCCTCGTCGAGATTGCCGAGCGTCGCCGAGAGCCCCCAGACGACGAGGCGCGGGTTCCAGCGCTTCAGCCGCGCGAGCGCGAGCTGGACCTGGACACCGCGCTTGGTTCCCATCAGCTCGTGCCACTCGTCGACGACGACGGTGTGGACGCCGGCGAGCTCGTCGCGCGCCGACTCGCGCGTCAGCATCAGGCTCACCGACTCGGGCGTCGTCACGAGCGCGCTCGGAAAGCGGCGATCCTGCGCGGCGCGCTCGGCCGACGGCGTGTCGCCGGTGCGCGTGCCGACGGTCCAGGCGATGTCGAGCGCGGCGAGCGGCGCGGCGATCGCACGCGCCGAGTCGGCGGCGAGCGCGCGCATCGGCGTCAGCCACAGCACGCCGAGCGGCGGCGCGACGCGCGCAGTCATCGGCACGCCGAGCGCGGCCGCGCGCGCGAGCGCGCCGAACCAGACCGCGTACGTCTTGCCCGAGCCGGTGGTCGCGTGCAGCAGGCCGCTGTCGCCCGCCGCCATCGCCGCCCAGACCTCGCGCTGGAACGCGAACGGCTGCCAGCGCTGCGCCGCGAACCACGCTTCGGCCGGCGACGCGGCGATGCCGGCCGCGGCGGCGACGGACGCCGACGCCGTCACGCCACCTTGCCGCTGCGCGCGGGCTTGCGGCGTTCGTACACGTTCATCAGCGGCGTCACCGAGATGCCGTGGACGACGATCGAGACGACGACGACCGAGAGCACGATCGCCGTCAACGTCGTCGACGTGTCGACGGCGAGTCCGCGGTTGTCGGCATACGCGAGATAGAAGAGCGAGCCGATGCCGCGGATGCCGAACCAGCCGACGAGCGCGCGCTGGCCGCGCGAGGTCGCCGAGCCGGCGAGGCCGACGACGACCGCGAGCGGTCGGATGACGAGCAGCAGCAGCGCGACGAACCACCACGAGACGCGGCTCCAGTCGACCGCCCAGAGCAGCGCGCCGACGGCGACGACGGCGACGACCTCGGCGATGCGCTCGATCTGCTCGTTGAAGCTCAGCATCGCGTAGGCCATGAACGCCGGCGCGTGCTTCGGG
>JASLGD010000179.1 GCA_030150305.1 Caldimonas sp.
GTGCAGCTTCGTCATCAAGGTGAAGAACGCGCAGAACGCGGGAGCGTTCGGCGTCATCATCGCCAACAACGCCTCCGGCTCGGCGCCGGGGCTCGGCGGATCGGATCCGACGATCACGATCCCGACCGTGAGCGTGTCGCAGACCGATGGCCAGAAGCTGCACCAGGCGGTGATCGACGCCGTCAAGTACGGCGCTCGCGGCCGGCCCGGCGCGGTCCTGTCGGCGTTCGCCAAGGACACGTCGCGCAAGGCCGGCGCCGATGCCCTCGGTCGTCCGCTGCTGTACACGCCGAACCCGCTGGTCAGCGGCTCGTCGGTCTCGCACTGGGACGTGAGCGCGTTTCCGAACCTGCTCATGGAACCCAACATCAATCCCGACCTGACGACGACGCTCGTGCCGCCGCTCGACCTCACCTTCCCGCTGTTGCAGGACATCGGCTGGTGACCCGAGCCCGATCGCCCCGCGGCGCGAGGTGAGCGAAGAAAGGGCGCTGCGGCGCCCTTTCTCGTGCGCGGCCTAAAATCCCGCCTCTTTGGCCGGGCGCTCGAACGCGCCTGATCCCATGCCTCGCACCCTCTACGACAAGATCTGGGACGAGCACGTCGTCCACACCGAGAGCGACGGCACGGCGCTCCTCTACATCGATCGCCATCTCGTCCACGAAGTGACGAGCCCGCAGGCGTTCGAAGGCCTCGACCTCGCCGGCCGCAAGGTCTGGCGGATCTCGGCCAACCTCGCCGTCAGCGACCACAACGTGCCGACGACCGACCGCTCGCACGGCATCGCCGATCCCGTCTCGCGCCTGCAGGTCGACACGCTCGACGCCAACTGCGACCGCTTCGGGATCACGCAGTTCAAGATGAACGATCGCCGCCAGGGCATCGTCCACGTCATCGGTCCCGAGCAGGGCGCGACGCTGCCCGGCACGACAGTCGTCTGCGGCGACTCGCACACGTCGACGCACGGCGCATTCGGCGCGCTCGCGCACGGCATCGGCACGAGCGAGGTCGAGCACGTCCTCGCGACGCAGACGCTGCTCGCGAGGAAGGCGAGGAACATGCTCGTGCGCGTCGACGGCAAGCTCGGCCGCGGCTGCAGCGCCAAGGACATCGTGCTCGCGGTGATCGGCAAGATCGGCACGGCCGGCGGGACCGGCCACACGATCGAGTTCGGCGGCGAGGCGATCCGCGCGCTCAGCATGGAAGGGCGGATGACCGTCTGCAACATGGCGATCGAGGCCGGCGCGCGCGCCGGGCTCGTCGCCGTCGACGACACGACGATCGCGTACCTGCGCGGCCGGCCGTTCAGCCCCAAGGGCGCCGAATGGGACGTCGCCGAAGCGTACTGGCGGACGCTCCGCTCCGACCCCGACGCGCAGTTCGACACCGTCGTCGCGCTCGACGCGACGGAGATCCGACCGCAGGTCACATGGGGCACGTCGCCCGAGATGGTCGTCTCGATCGCCGACCGCGTTCCCGACCCCGAGCGCGAGCGCGACCCGGGCCGGCGCGACGCGATGGAGCGGGCGCTGCGCTACATGGCGCTCGAGCCGAACGTGCCGATCAGCGACATCCGCATCGACAAGGTCTTCATCGGCTCGTGCACGAACTCGCGCATCGAGGACCTGCGCGAGGCGGCCGCCGTCGTGCGACGGCTGGGCGCGCGCGTCGCGAGCAACGTCAAGCTCGCGATGATCGTTCCCGGCTCGGGGCTCGTGAAGGAGCAGGCCGAGCGCGAAGGGCTCGACCGCGTCTTCAAGGGCGCGGGCTTCGAGTGGCGCGAAGCGGGCTGCTCGATGTGCCTGGCGATGAACGCAGACCGGCTCGAGCCGGGCGAGCGCTGCGCGTCGACGAGCAACCGCAACTTCGAAGGCCGCCAGGGCGCGGGCGGCCGCACGCATCTCGTGAGCCCGGCGATGGCCGCGGCGGCGGCGATCGAAGGACACTTCGTCGACGTCCGCCGGCTCGCGTAGGAGGTGGGATGGAGCCGTTTCGCATCCACACCGGGATCGTCGCGCCGCTCGACCGCGAGAACGTCGACACCGACGCGATCATCCCTAAGCAGTTCCAGAAGTCGATCAAGCGGACCGGGTTCGGCGAGAACCTGTTCGACGCCTGGCGCTTCCTCGATCCCGGTGTGCCCGGGGCCGACCCGGCGACGCGGCGGATGAATCCCGACTTCGTCCTCAACCAGCCCCGTTACCGCGGCGCGTCGATCCTGCTCGCGCGCAAGAACTTCGGCTGCGGCTCGTCGCGCGAGCACGCGCCGTGGGCGCTGCAGCAGTACGGCTTTCGCGCGCTGATCGCGCCGAGCTACGCCGACATCTTCTTCAACAACTGCTTCAAGAACGGCCTGTTGCCGATCGTCCTGCCGGAGCACCGCGTCGCTGCGCTCTTCGACGACGTCGCCGCGTTCCCCGGCTACCAGCTGACGATCGACCTCGAGCGCCAGCTCGTGCAGCCGCCGAGCGGCGAGCCGCTCGCGTTCGACGTCGAGCCGTTTCGCAAGCAGAGCCTTCTCGGCGGCCTCGACGAGATCGGCCTCACCTTGCGGCACGCCGACAAGATCCGCGCCTTCGAAGCCGAGCGGCTGCTGCGCCAGCCGTGGCTCGCGAAGACGGTGCGCTGACCGTGAAGGTCGCGATCCTTCCCGGCGACGGCATCGGCAGCGAGATCGTCGCGCAGGCCGAGCGCGTGCTCGCCGCGCTCGACCTCCGCTTCGAGACCGAGCATGCGCCGGTCGGCGGCGCTGCGTACGAGTCGCACGGCCACCCGCTTCCGGATGCGACGCTCGCGCTCGCCAGGGCCGCCGACGCCGTTCTCTTCGGCGCCGTCGGCGACTGGAAGTACGACGCGCTGCCGCGGGCGCTCCGTCCCGAGCAGGCGATCCTCGGGCTGCGCAAGTCGCTCGGCCTGTTCGCGAACCTGCGGCCGGCGATCTGCTACCCCGAGCTCGCCGCCGCGTCGAGCCTCAGGCCCGAGCTCGTTGCCGGGCTCGACATCCTGATCGTGCGCGAGCTCACCGGCGACATCTACTTCGGCCAGCCGCGCGGCCGCCGCACCGCGGTCGACGGCCACTTCCC
>JASLGD010000183.1 GCA_030150305.1 Caldimonas sp.
GTCGCGCCGCGCCGCGGCGAGCCGCGGATCGATCGCCGCGGTGCTGCGAGCCGCGCTGCCGCTCGCAGCGCGCGCACCACCGTGCGCCGCGTTCGCGAGCGAAGCCGAAGCGCTCTGCTCGACGGTTTGCAGAGCGGCGAGCGCGCGCTGGCATTCGGGTGCCCGGAGCGGATCGCCGCTCGCCGTCACCGCGAGCGCGCGCTCGCTGCAGGCGAGCGCGACAGCGACAGCGAGAACGCGAACGAGGCGGCGCATGCGGGCTTCGATGGCAACGCGCGTGCGCATCAGACGTCGTCGCCGTGCGCCCGCGCCGCGGCCTTGGCCTCCGCCTTGGCGGCGTCGAACTCGGCGCGTCGCCGCGCGATCTCGTCGGGCGAGAGGCGAGCGACGTTGCAGTAGTCGAGCTTCCAGTCGGCGCTGCCGCTCCAGCGCAGCGGCGACTGCACCGTCGTCCGCGGCGCCGGCGCCGATTCGAGCAGCGCGAGCGCGAGCTCGAGCGTCGCGTCGTGCGATGCGCGGTCGTTCGGCCGGCCGGCGGCGTTGCCGAGCGGGAAGTCGGAGAAGACGAAGCGCGGCACGCCGACGTGCTCGACGATGTCCTTGGCGCAGCCGAGGACGACCGTCGCGATCCCGCTCGCCTCGAGCCGGCGCGCGATCAGCGCCATCGTCTGGTGGCAGACCGGGCAGTTGGCGACGAGGATCGCGGCGTCGGCGTGGTCGGCCTTGCAGCGCGCGAGGACCTCGGCGGCGTCGACGTCGACCGTCGTGCGCTGGCTGCGCCGCGTCGGCGCGCCGTGGAAGCGCGGCGCGACCGCGCCGATCCGGCCTTTCGCGGCGGCGCGGCGCAGCGCCGGCAATGGAAACCAGGTGTTGGCGTCCTCGGCCGTGGTGTGCTGGCGGTCGATCGCGACGTGGGCGATGCGCAGGTCGTGGTCGCGCCGCGTGTCGCCCGAGTAGACGCTGAAGAACTTGGCGCGCGCGTTGTACGGTGCGCCCGGTCCCTGGTCGCCGTGCTCGGGCCGGAACGGCGCCGCCGTCGTGACGAGCGCGACGCGGCACGACGCGAGCGGCCGCGCGAGACGCGCGAACGGCACTTCGACGTGGTGCGCCCAGACGTACGGCGCGCCGTAGCCGAGCGCTTCGTAGTACGTGCGGACGCGCTCGAGGTACGGCACTGGAACGTCGTGCGCCGCGATGGCGTTCGAGCGCACGGCGTTGGCGTCCATCGTCCCGGCCCCTGCGCGTCAGGCGTGCGCCGACGTCGCGCCGGCCCAGCGCCGGACCGTGCCGGCGAGCTGCGTCGCCGCGACCGGCTTGGTCATGTAGTCGTCCATGCCGGCCTCGAGGCAGCGCTCGCGGTCGCCGGCGAGCGCATCGGCGGTGAGCGCGACGATCGGCGTCTTCGCGCTCTGCCCGGAGACGTCGGCGCGGATCCGCTGCGTCGCCTCGAAGCCGTCGATCTCGGGCATGTGACAGTCCATCAGGATCAGGTCGTAGTGCACCGAGCTCGCTGCGCGCGCCGCCGCGTCGCCGTCGGCGACGACGTCGACGGCGCAGCCCATCTTCTTCAGCATCGTCGCGACGACGAGCTGGCTGACGACGTCGTCCTCGGCGACGAGGATGCGCGCCGACGGCACGTCGCCGGCGCCGCCCCGTGCCGCTTCGTTCGCGGGCACGACGATGCCGAGCGGGACCTCGAACCAGAACGTCGAGCCTTCGTCGACGCGGCTGTCGACGCCGACCTCGCCGCCCATCAGGTCGGCGATCTCCTTGACGATCGCCAGGCCGAGGCCGCTGCCGCCGTGCTTGCGCGTGCTCGACGCGTCGACCTGCGTGAAGGCGTCGAACACCGAGTCGAACTGGTCGGCGGCGATGCCGATGCCGGTGTCGCGCACCTCGAAGCGGATGCGCACCGCGCCGTCGACGACGCCGCGATGCTGCACGTCGAGCGCGATGCGGCCGCGCTCGGTGAACTTGACGGCGTTGTGGAGCAGGTTGACGAGCACCTGGCGCAGCCGCACCGGGTCGCCTTCGAAGCGTTCGGGCAGCTCGGGAGCGAGCGTGCACGCGAAGTCGATCGGCTTGTCGCGCGCCGTCGTCGCCATCAGGTCGACGGCGTCGTTGACGAGCGCGCGCAGCTCGAACGTCGTCGGCTTCAGCGTCAGCTTGCTCGCCTGCATGCGCGACAGGTCGAGGACGTCGTCGATCAGCGTCAGCAGCGCCGTCGCCGAGAGATGCGCGGTCTGCACGAGGCGGCGCTGGCTCGGCATCAGCGGCGTGTCGAGCAGCAGCTCGGTGGTGCCGAGGACGCCGTTCATCGGCGTGCGGATCTCGTGGCTGATCGTCGCGAGGAATTGCGCCTTGGCGACGTTGGCTTCCTCGGCACGCCGGCTCGCCTCGGCGAGCTGCCCGGCCTGGCGCTCGAGCGCGCTCGTCTTCTGCTCGAGGCTTGCGACGAGCGTGCGCGCGGTCTGCATCGCGCGCCGCACGCGCCTGCGCAGCCGCTCGGAGACGAGGCCGGTGAACGCGAGGTACGTGCCGAGCAGGTACATCGTCGCCGCGATCGTCAGCCGGTCGGGCCAGGCCGCCTCGGCCGGTCGCCAGCGCCAGACGCCGAGCGAATAGACGAGGTAGGCGGCGACGACGACGTGGTTGAAGTAGATCGCGCGGCGAAAGCCGTCGCCGACCTGGTCGGCGACGCGCACCAGCAGCAGGCAGGCGAAGAACAGGTCGGCCTGCTCGAAGTGGCGCAGGTTGACGAGCCAGACGGCGATGTCGACGTGGAGGAAGACGAGGCCGAGGTCGACGCGCGCGGTCGGCGAGTAGAACGCGCGCAGCGCCAGCCAGCTGAAGACCGCGTACGCGACGTTGACCGCGAGCAGCGTCGCGAGCCACGCGTTGGCGAGCGGCACGCCGGCGCGCAGGTCCTGCATCGCCGCGATCACGCACAGGATCGCGAAGCCGATCGCCCGCACCGCCGGGATCTGCACGGTGTGCAGACGCCGCGCGCTGGCCCCGCGCTGGCGTGCGACCGCGGCGCGGTCGAGCGTGAACGCCGCGTCGGCGTCGAAGGCGGATGCCGGCGTCTTCACCGCTGTTCCGAGCCCGAGCCCGCGCCGGCGTCGCCCGCGCCGCTCAGCGCTGCGGACGCGGCCCCTTGCGGCGACGGCCGATCAGCACGAGGCCGGCGGCCAGCAGCGCCCACGTCCCGGGCTCGGGGACGGCGGCGACGTCGAGCTGCTCGGCGGCGATGCGCTGCAGCGTCAGCGCGTCGGTCGCGCTGATGCCGAGGTCGGCTGCCGCCTGCTCGTCGGCGCCGAGCGAGAGCGGGCTGAGGCCCGTGATCATCCCGAACTGGACGAGCGCGTCGAGGTACGACCCGTACTTGCTCGCGTGCAGGTAGTCGAACCACCACAGGTTCATCGGATCGCCGGGCTGCGGCTGCACGTAGACGCCGTTCGCGTCGTAGAAGCCGCCCGTCTTGACGAGACCCTGGTCGACCGCGCGCTGGAACGCGTCGCCGACCGGGAGGACGCCGGCAAAGCCGGGATTCGTCGCCGCCTTCGCGGCGAAGGACGCGTGCAGGTCGGCGGTCATCGCCGCCAGCGTCGCGTAGTAAAGCGTCGCGTCGCCGCCCGCGGACGACGTGTCGACGATCGGGCGGCCGTCGGAGGTCGTCAGGTCGGGCGTCGTGATCTTGTGGGCCTCGACCATGTCGTGCCGCGCCCAGCTCTCCTCCAGGTAGACCTTGGTGTTGCTGCTCGCGTTGGAGTTGGCGGCGATGTTGCGGGTCGTGTT
>JASLGD010000019.1 GCA_030150305.1 Caldimonas sp.
GAAGCGAGATGCGGCCGTCCTGCGGCAGGCGGCGTTCGGCGATGTCGAGCTCGGCCATGATCTTCAGGCGCGAGATGAGCGCCGCGTGCAGCGCGCGGTTGGGCTGCACGACCTCGCGCAGCGTGCCGTCGACGCGAAAGCGCACCGAGCTCGAGCGCTCGTACGGCTCGATGTGGATGTCGCTCGCGCCGTCCTTGGCCGCCTGCGTAAGCAAGGCGTTGAGCATGCGGATGATCGGCGCGTCGTTGCTCGCCTCGAGCAGGTCCTCGATCGCGGGCAGCTCCTGCATCATCCGCGACAGGTCGACCGCGCTCTCGACCTCGCCGATCACGACCGCGGCGCTCGACTCGCCGCCGGCATACGCGGCGGCGATGCGACTGCTGAGCGTCGTCGCCGGCTCGCGCTCGAACGCGTCGACGTCGTACATGCGCAGCACTTCGGAGAGTGCCGGCAGCGCGACGGTCTCGGGAGCCCACAGCACCATGCGCGCGCCGTCGTCCTCGAGGAGCAGCGTGTGCGCCTTGGCGTAGGCGTACGGCAGCGGGTGGCGCATCGCGTCTCCTTCAGCCGCCCGGGGCCGACGCTGCGGGCGGCGCCGATGCCGGCACCGCCGACGGCACGATCACCGGAACGACGACCGGCACCGTCGCGTCGGCCGGTTGCTTCGGCGGCAGCGGCTTCGTCGTTCCCGGCGAGCTCTGCGGCGCCGAGATCTGGCCGGTGTCGCCGTTCGGCTTGATCGGCGCGATCACCGGCGACTCGTTGATCGGCACGAGCACGCTCGGGCTCGGCTGCATCTCGCGCTGGAACGCGCGGATCTGCTCGTAGCGCTCGAGCGAGATGCGGTTGGTCGTCTCGGTGTCGCGCATCACGACGGGTCGCAGGAAGACCATCAGGTTGGTCCGCGTCTTCGTCCTGCTTTCGCTGCGGAAGAGTGCGCCGAGATACGGAATGTCGCCGAGCAGCGGCACCTTCGACTTGTTCTCGGTGTAGCGGTCCTCGATCAGGCCGCCGAGGACGATGATCTGGCCGTCGTCGACGACGACGTTCGATTCGATCGAGCGCTTGTTGGTCGACGGACCCGCGTTCGACGTTCCCGGCGCGACCTGCTGCGACAGGCTCGACGCTTCCTGGAAGATCGTCATCCGGATCGTGCCGTTGTCGCCGATCTGCGGCCGGATGCGCAGCGTGATGCCGACGTCCTTGCGCTCGATCGTCTGGAACGGGCTCGTCGTCGCGACGCCGGTGTTGGTGAACTGGCCGGTCACGAACGGCACGTTGCTGCCGACGACGATCTTGGCTTCCTCGTTGTCGAGCGTCACCAGGTTCGGCGTCGACGCGATGTTGGTGTTGGTCTGGCTCTGCAGCACGCGCGCGATCGCGGCGAGGCCGTAGGTGCCGTAGAAGTTGTGCACGAGGCCGATGTTGAGGCCTTCGCCGAGCAGCCCGGTGATGCCCGAGGCGGCGGCGCTGCCGCTCGTGCCGCCGCCCGTGGTCGGGCTGACCGAGGGGCCGTTGACGGCCTGCGTGATGCCGAGGATGTTGCCGGTGGTGCCGAAGTTGGTTCCGGCGACGATGCCGTTGTTCTGGCTGCTGCTCGCGAGCAGGCCCTGCCACTGGAAGCCGAAGTCGGCGGCGTTGTCGCCCTCGACCTCGACGATGAGGCTCTCGATGTAGACCTGTGCGCGCCGCTCGTCGAGCTGGTCGATCATCGTGCGCACCTGCCGGTAGAGCGGCTCGGGCGCGGTGATGATGAGCGAGTTGGTCGCCGGGTCGGCCTGGATGAAGCCGCCGGTCGACGGCCCTGCCGTGGGCGTGATCGGCGCCGCCGCCCCGCTCGTCGCGTTGTTCCCCGTGCCCGCGGTGCCGGCGGGGTTGACGGCGGGCGCGGCCGTCGGGCTCGAGCTCACGCCGGCCGCGCCGCCGCCGCCACCGCCGGAGCTGCCGGCGCTGAACGCGGCGCGCAGCACGGTCGCGAGCTTCGTCGCGTCGGCGTTCTTCAGGTGGACGACCCAGATGTTGCCGGTCGTCGCCGAGCCTTGCGGCGCGACGTCGAGCTTGGCGATCAGCGTTCGGATGCTCGCCATCCGCGCCGGGTTGGGGCTGCGCACGATGAGCGAGTTGCTGCGGCCGTCGACGAGGATCTGCGGCGCCGCGAGCGTCGCCGCTCCGGCCGCGCCCGGCACCGCGACGCCGCCGCCGCCGCTGTCGCTCAGGCGCTGGATCATCGGCGCGATGTCGGCCGCGATGGCGTACCTGAGCGGGATCACTTCGACGTCGCCCGCCGCGGGCGTGTCCATTGCCGCGATGATCTTGCCGATCCGCTGCAGGTTGTCGGCGTAGTCGGTGATGACGAGGGTGTTGTTGCCCGGGTTGGCGTTGATCGTGTTGTTCGGGCTGATCAGCGGCCGCAGCACCGGCACGAGGTTGTTCGCGTTCTCGTGGTTGAGGCGGAAGATCTGGGTCAGGATCTGGTCGCCGCGGCGGCCGCTGCCGCCGACGTCGACGGTGCCGGTCTGCAGCTTGGCGTCTGCTTCGGGGACGACCTTGTAGAGGCCGTTCACCTCGACGACGGTGAAGCCGAGGCCGCGCAATGCGGCGAGGAAGTTGAAGTACGCCTCGCGCGGCGTCAGCGGCTCCTCGCTGTAGAGCGTGATGTTGCCGCGCACGCGCGGATCGACGATGAACTGCTGGCGCAGGATCGCCGACATCGCGCGGGCGACGCCTTCGATGTCGGCGTTGACGAAGTTGAGCGTCACCGGCTCGCCGCGGAATTTCGCGGCGCTGGCCGTCTGCGCGACAGCCTGCGGCAGCGGCACCGAGCCGACGACGAGCGCCGCCGCCACCGCGGTCGCGCCGGTCTTGCGCGGCCACGCGCTCGAGGAACGTTCCATCGTCATCCGATCGAAATGATCGATCGCGCGCCGTCGCGGCGACCGATGATGTTGAGAAGGTTCGAAAGCGCCTGCTCGTCGGCGGTGTCGGCGCGCGCCTCGCCGCGGAACTTGACGCCGCCCGGCCCCCACGTGCCGTTGCCCGAGAGCTGCAGCGGGCCGTCCTGCGTCGCCACCGTGAGCAGCGCCGGGCCGTTGCCGGCGCCGGTGAGCGTCACCCGGTAGCTGCCGAGCGTGTCGAGCGTCGTCAGCCGCGACGATACGCCCTCGAGGACGAGCTCGACGCGACCTTCGAGGCGCCAGCGGCCCTCGACCGATTCGATCGTGACGCCGGGCGAGACGAGGCGGAACGTGCCGCCGAGCTGCAGCGTGTTCCACGGCGTGCCGAGGCCGCCGAGCCAGGCGCTCGGCCATTGCCCGACCCAGTCGGTGCGCGGCACGAGCGTCGCGCGAACCCGGCCGAGTCCGGGACGGATCTGCACGGTCGCCGTGCCGTTGATGCAGCACTCGTGGCGCGCCGCGAGGTCGACGC
>JASLGD010000253.1 GCA_030150305.1 Caldimonas sp.
CGCCGTAGCCCGAGCCGTAGCTCCAGATCTCCTGCGTCTCGGGATAGTGGACGATGTACTTGACCGGATTGCACGGCCACGCGACGTCGCGCTCGCCGGGGCCGAGCGGCGCGCCGACGCTGTGCATGCACGGCACGAAGTGGCCGTCGTCGCCGAGCACCTCGAGCACGGCGCGCCCCATGCGCGTCATGATCTTCATGCTCACCGCGACGTAAGCGCTGTCCGTGAGCTCGACGCCGATGTGGGCGATGCGCGAGCCAAGCGGCCCCATCGAGAACGGCACGACGTACATCGTGCGGCCGCGCATGCAGCCGCGAAAGAGCGGCGGCGTGCCGTCGGCGAGCCCGTCCTCGAGCAACGCGCGCATCTCGGCCGGCGCCTTCCAGTTGTTGGTCGGGCCGGCGTCTTCCTCGCGCTCCGAGCAGATGAACGTGCGGTCCTCGACACGCGCGACGTCGCTCGCGCTGCTGCGCGCGAGATAGCTGCGCGGCCGCAGCTCCGGATTGAGACGGATGAATGTTCCGGCAGCGACGAGCTGCCCGGCGAGCCGGTCGTACTCGGTGTCGCTGCCGTCGCACCAGTAGACGTCGCGCGCCTCGGTGAGCGCTGCCATCCTCGCGACCCAGTCGATCAGCTTGGCGTGGCGCACGTTCGCAGGGGCGCGGACGGCAACGTGCGGCGCGTGGAAACGGTTCGTCGGCAGTGCGGTCATGGCGATTCAGGGCAATTGCGATTCCCGCGGCAGTGGCGGCGGGGCGGCGACGGTCGGCATCGACGCGGCGCGGCCCGGGGAAATCGCGCCGCCCGGTGGATCGGAGTCTCCGCTGCGCAGTCGTGCGCTTGTTCTCGGGCGCGCCAGTGTAGCCGGCGGCTTGCAGCCACCGCGACCGGGCGTCCGCCCGAGCGCCGCAATAATGGCCGGATGCCGAGCCGCCGCCTCTTCGTCGCCGGGCTGTCGGTGGCGGCATTCGCCGCGGCCCGCGCGGAGAGACCCTCCGAACGCGGGGGTCCGCTTCGGCTCGGCGTCGATCGCGCGCTCGAGGAATCCGGGCTCGCGAAACGGCTGCAGCGCGCGTTCGGCTTCGACACCGGCATCCCCGTGCTGCTCGTTCCCGGCCCTGCGCTCGCCGTGCTCGCCGCGGTGCGCGACGGCGAGACCGACGCCGCGCTCGTCAACGCTCCCGCTGCCGAGGAAGAGCTCGAGAAGCAAGGGCTCGTGCACGACCGGCACGCGATCGCGACGAGCGAATTCGTCATCGTCGGGCCGCCGCCGCCGGGCTCGCCGCGCAAGCGCCCGCCGCCCGCGCACAGCGCGGTCGAGTTCCTCGAGCGCATCCAGGCGCAGGCGGCGACCGACGCCAACGTCGTCTTCCTCTCTGCCGGGGACGGCTCGGGCGTGCACGTCGCCGAGCAGGCGCTCTGGCGCGTCGCGCGCATCGCGCCGGCCGCGCCGTGGTACGCCACCGCCGAGCCGGGACCCGGCTTCACGGCGCAAGTGCGCGCACGCGGCGCCTACGCGCTCGTCGAGCGCGGCGCGTGGTCGGTGCACGGCGGAGCGCCGTCGGCGATCCTCGTCGAGGGCGACCCGCTGCTCGTCGAGTCGGTGCACGCGATGCGGGCGTTTCGCGCCCCGCATCCCGCCGGCAAGATCTTCGTCGCATGGATCGCCGGCGGCCACGGCCGCGCCGTCGTCGCGAAGCACGGCGGCTACCGGCTGCGCTGAGCATGGCCGCATCGGGACGCGTCGTCAGCGTCAACGTCGCGCGTGCACGCGAGACCGAGATCGCCGGGCGTCGTGTCGCGACTGCGTTCTACAAGCGCGCCGTCGCCGGGCGCGTGCACGTGCGCACGCTCGGCCTCGACGGCGACGAGCAGGCCGACCCGGCCGCGCACGGCGGCCCGGCAAAAGCGGTCTACGCGTATCCGAGCGAGCACTATCGGTTCTGGCAGACCGTGCGTGCGCAGGCCGGCGTCGCGCCCTGGGACGAGGCGCTCGAGCCCGGCGCGCTCGGCGAGAACCTGACGATCGCCGGCGTCGTCGAGACCGACGTGTTCGTCGGCGACGTGCTGCGCTTTCCCGATTGCGCGCTCGCGGTCAGCCAGCCGCGGCTGCCGTGCTTCAAGCTGAACGCGGCGATGGGCTTCGCGCACGCCGCCAAGCTGATGGTCGAGAGCGCGTGGTGCGGGTGGTACCTCGCCGTGCGCGAGCCGGGGACGATCGCTGCCGGCGACGCGTTCGAAGTCGTCGCCGGTGCGCGCCAGGTGAGCCTGTGGGAGCTCTTTCGCGCGCGCACCGGCAAGGACGTCTGAGCCGTGCTCGCCTACCGCCATGCGTTTCATGCCGGCAACCACGCCGATGTCCTCAAGCACATCGTCCTCGTCCTCGTGCTGCGCCACCTCGCGGCCAAGGAGAAGGGGTTTCGCTTCGTCGACACCCACGCCGGCGCCGCCGGCTACTCGCTGCGCGGCCGCTACGCGCGCAAGCACGACGAGTACGCGCGCGGCATCGGCGCGCTCTGGGAGCGCGACGACCTGCCGCCGGCCGTCGCCGATTACGTCGAGCTCGTCCGCGCGTTCAATCCTGACGGCCGGCTCTCGCAGTACCCGGGATCGCCTTCGCTCGCGTTGATGCTGCTGCGCCCGCAGGACGAGCTGCGCGCGTTCGAGCTGCATCCGACCGAAGAGAAGATCCTGCGCGCGACGCTCGCCGGCCAGCGCCGCGCGAGCGCGATCTTCGGCGACGGCTTCAGCGGGCTGCGCTCGCAGCTGCCGCCGCCGACGCGGCGCGGCGCGGTGCTCGTCGATCCGAGCTACGAAGGCACCGGCGACTACGCCAAGGTGGTGGCGACGCTGCGCGACGCGGTCGCGCGCTTCGCCGACGGCGTCTACATCGTCTGGTACCCGCAGGTGACGAAGCTCGAGGCGGCGCAGCTGCCGCGCCGCCTCGCGGCGCTGGCGCCCAAGGGCTGGCTGCACGCGCGGCTGACGGTGCAACAGCTCGACGCGCAGGGCTTCGGCCTCGCCGGCAGCGGCGTCTTCGTCCTCCATCCGCCGCACACGCTGCGCGCACAGCTCGCCGCGACGCTGCCCTACCTCGTCGACGTGCTCGGGCAGCACGCGGGCGCTGGCTTCACGCTCGACGGCGTCGCGCCCTAGCCCGCCTCAGCGCGGCGACGACGCCGCGCCCGCGCGCATCCGCGCCAGCCAGTCGGTCCAGTCGACCGGACCCGACTCGAAGCTCTTCTTCAGGTTGCCGAGGACGCTGCCCCACGCGCGGTCGAAGTACGCGTACGCCTGGTCCCACTGGCCGCCGACGCCCCAGCCGGTGTGGTGCAGCGTGACGCGCGTCGATCGCGCATCGACCGGCGCGAGGCGGACGACGACGAACGTGCGCTGCGCGCGCACCTCGGGCAGCGATGGCGGCGCGTTCCAGTCGAAGCTCAGCATCGTCGGCGGCTGCAGCGCCAGAAAGCGGCTGTCGTCGGCGCCCTTCATGCCGGGCTCGGCGAACGGGTTGATGTGGATGTGGAACGCGCCGCCGACGCGGGCGTCGATCTCGGCGTCGGGAGCGAAGAACGCGCGGATGCCGTCGCGCGTCGTCCACGCCTGCCAGACCGACTCGATCGGCGCGGCGACGACGACCTCCTTGTCGAGCGCGCGCTCGGCAGCGGTCGCGGCCATCGCTGCGAGCACGAGCGTCGCTGCAGCGATCGCACGCGAGTGCTTGCAGTGGCGCGTGCGCGTTGCGGCGGTTGCCTGCAGCGAAGGCACCAGAGGTTCGCTCACGTCGCCTCCTTCGCCGGCGGATCGCGCTTCAGGTCGCGGAACGCGGCGAACAGCCACGTCCGCATGCCGACGAGCAGCGTGTACGGCGTGCGCTGGTCGTCGGGGAGCCGCTGCTCGGCGAGGTGCGCCTGCGCGAAGTCCTGGCCGACGCGCTGCAGCCGCTCGACCAACGATGCGGCGAGCGCCTTCGTGATCTCGCCGTGCACGAGCATGATCAGCTCGCCCTCGCCGTCGAAGCCGCCGCTCAGGTAGTCGGCGGCGACGTGCTCGCGGAAGTAGCGCATCACCGGCCCGTGCGGCAGCCAGCGAAAGCCCTTCGCGACCTTGAGGCGATAGCGGTTCAGCGGCCGCAGCTCGATGATGCCGAGGCGGTCGAGCTGCGCGAGGTAGCGGATGCACTCGGCGTCGCTGAACGCGTACTCGCGCGTCATCGCCTCGAAGCTCCACTGGCTGAGGCAGCAGATCGCGAGCAGCAAGAGCTTGCGGTCGGCGACGACCGCGGATTCCTGCTCGACGGTGAGCTGGCGCGACAGCGGCTGAGCATCGGCGACCTTGCGCGCGAGCTCGGCGAAATCCATCTTCAGCACGCGCAGCATCTCGTCGATCCGCGACAGCGGCATGTCGCCTTTGGCGAAGACGCGCTTGACGCTCGACTCCGACATCCCGAGCGCGTCGGCGAGCTCGGCGTAGGTGACGCCGGCCGAGCGCAGCTCGGCCTTGAGGGCGTTGACGAGGTCCTGGGTCGTGCTCATGCGTGAGGCCGAAGTATCGACGAGCGCCACCGGCTGCGGACGCTGGCGGCGTTCACGGCGACGTGCGGCTTCGACGACGCGCGCGCGGCGGCTGGCCGAGATGCTGCGCTGGTGCGACGTCCACCGCGGCCGACGCGCCTGCGCCGAGACGATCGGCGTTGGGGTCGCCTGCGCTGTTCGCGCGCCAGGACGCTACTTCGCGATCGAGAACAGCGTCGCGTTGTTGATCGCGTAGACGGCGCCGTCGGCGCCGATCGCGGTCGGCGTGTACGCCTCGCCGACGCCGCCCGTGAGCCGGATCTTCTGGCTGAAGCGGTTGTTGACGAGGTCCCAGCGGTAGAGAAAACCGTCCTCGCTGTTGACGAGGATCGACTTCGTCGCCGGATCGACCGCGGCGGTGTTGATGCACCACTCGAACACCGGACCGCTCGTTCCCGACGCGAACGTCGGCCCGAGGATCGTCAGCACCTCGCGCATCACCGCGAGCCCGGAGATCGCGTCGGTCTGCGCGGCGCGCGGATCGATCACCGCGATCCGGTTCGCGCCGTCGCCGCTGCCGACGCCGGCGTAGTTGTTGTACTTCGTCATCAGGAGGTAGCTCGAGCCGCCCGCATATGCAGGCACCATCGTCGCCGGCACGATCGAAGGCGTCGTGTCCCAACCGAAGCTGCCCGGCGCACCGGCGGCGGCGAGCGTGGCGGTGAAGTGGAGCAGCCAGCCGCGCGCGTTGTGGCTGCCGAGCGCGCGCTCGAGGACGCCGTAGTAGACGTCGCCATCCGGGCCGACGGTCGGCGATGCGCTCGAGTCGTCGCTGACGAGCGCGGGAGTCCCGGTCGACGGATCGTTCAGCACGGCGCGCGCCTTCAGCGCGAACGTCGTGCTGTCGAGCGCGACGAGGTAGCCCGCCTGCACGCTGCCCGCGACGGCCGACGTGTTGACCGCGAGGTAGACCGTCTTGCCGTCGGGCGAAAGCGCCGGCGCGCTGTTCATCGCGACCTTCTCGATCGCCGCGTCGCCGGCCAGGAAGCTCGCCGCCGCCCACGTGCCGACGCCGTTCGCGTCGACGCGCGCGATGCCGCCGACGAGCCCGGCGGGATTGGCCCCGGTGACCATGAAGCCGAAGTACGCGTTGCCCTGCGCGTCGACGGTGATCGGCGTGTTGACGAAGACGCTCGCGTCGAACGCCGCCGGCGACGCCTGGTACGCGGCGAGCCCGTAGAAGGCGACGCTGTACGGCGTTCCGGTGCCGGCGTCGGCGTCGTCCTTGACCCAGAGCCTGCCGCCCGAAGCGGCGAAGAAGAGCCGGTTGGTCGTGGTCAACACGGCGTTGTAGCTCGGCACCCAGTTGTGCGGCGGCAGCACGTAGTCCGACAGCGCGGACCAGATCTGGCCGCCGTTGACGCCCGATCGCGCCTCGACGCGAAAGTTGCCGGCGGCCGTCGTCTTCACCGGCACGACGACGGTGTTGTGCGACGTCACCACCGGCGAGCCGTAGTGGATGAGAAGGTCGCCGTTCAGCCGCGGCGGCGCGAGGTCGACCGGCGTCGACCAAGCGATGCGGTTGAGGTCCTGCGACGCGATCGCGCCCTGCGCGGCGTGCTGCGCGTCGCGGCCGTAGCCCCACCACGCCGGCCCGTCGACTCCCGGCGCCGGAGCGACTCCCGAGCCGCCGGCGCTGCCGCCGCCGCCGCACGCCGCGAGCGCCGCGCCGCACGCGATCGCCGCGACGAGCGCACGCAGCTCGGCCCGAAAGGAAATCGACGTCGTGTTCATGGCGGGAGCTGCAAGTGACGGGCCGATCGTGCCACAACGGTAGCGCCGCGCGATCCCGACGGTGTCGACGCTCGCCACGCTCTTGCGAGCGATGGCGTTGCCGCGCCGGCGTTCGCAAGATGCGCCCCGTTTGTTCATCACTTCGAACAGAGCGGAGGACGAGATGCAAGCGATGGCGATGCGCGACGACACGAGAGCGTGGAAGGCGCAGGTGTGGATTTCGTTCCTGGTCGCTGCGTTCCTCTGCGCGGTCGGGCTCGGCTGGCTGCCCGGACGCGAGATCGACCGCGCGTTCATGGTCATGGGCTACGTGTTCTGCACGACGACCGCGTTCGCGCTCGCGAAGTTCGTCCGCGACAACGAGACGCGCCGCGTCGACACGCCGCTCTGGCGCCTCGTCGTCTGGGGCGGCTTCGTCGTCGCGATGGCGCTCACCGGCTGGGGCCTCGTGCAGATGGAGATCCACCCGACGTACCGCGCGTTCCTCGGCGTGAGCTGGCTCTTCCTCATCTCGAGCTGCTTCACGCTCGCCAAGACGCTGCGCGACGCGCACGACCGCACGATCGCGATCGCGCTCGACGCGAGCCGCTCGGTGTGCGCCTCGTGCGAGCGCGGCTGAAAGCAACGCAGCGACCGCGCTCAACCGTTCCAGGAGTTGCCATGCACCACCTTCATCCTCGTCGCTCGTCGCGTGCGGCGCGCGCTCGCCGTGCGGCGGCCGCGCTCGCTGTCTCGCTCGCGTTCGCGGCGACGCACGCCGGCGCACAGGCGACGCTCTCCGACGCGAGCGCGGTGTCGATGCTGCCGATCGCGGTGTCGGTCGCTGCGCCCGTCGCGATCCTGTCGACCGGCGCCGTGCTCACCGTCGTCGCCGTCGAGGCGACGAGCACCGGCGTCGTGTGGGTCGTCGAGCGCGCGGCCGACGGCGCGCGCGCGAGCATCCGGCTCGTCGGCCGCGGCGTCGCCGAGGCGTCGATCGCGGCCGGCACGGTCGTCGTCGCGACCGCGGTGAGCACCGGCTGGGTCCTCGCGGCCGCCGGCCAGGCGATCGCGTTCATCCCCAACGAGCTCGGCCGCGCGCTGCTCTACAACGAGAGGGTCACGCGATGAGCCGTGCCCTGCGTGCCGTCGCCGCGATCGCCGTCGCCGCGGTCGCGTGTGCGTTCGCGAGCGCAGCGTACGCCGGACGGTCGTGCGAGCAACGGCCGCCGACCGCGCTCGCGGTGACGCGCGCGATGGATCTCGCCGAGCGCACCTCGGCACGGCTGACGCAGACCGGCGCCGACGTCGTCGTCCTCGCGCGCGCCGGCCAGAACCTGAGCGAGTACGGCATCCGCTACTCGCACCTGGGCTTCGCGTATCGCGAGGGAGAAGGCAGGGCCGCGGTCTGGCGCGTCGTCCACAAGCTCAACGAGTGCGGCACCGCGCACGCGTCGCTGTACCGCCAGGGGCTCGGCGAGTTCTTCCTCGACGACCTCTGGCAGTACGAAGCAGCGGTCGTCGTCCTCGCGCCGCCGACGCAGGCGCATCTGCGCGCGCTGCTCGTCGACAACGCTGCCGTCGCGCGGCTCGACACGCCGGCGTACAGCATGGTCGCGTACCCGTGGTCGTCGCGCTACCAGCAGTCGAACCAGTGGGCGCTCGAGACGATCGCGCTCGCCGAGGACCCGGACGCGGCGACGCGCGAGCGCGCGCAGGCCTGGCTTCGCCTGCACGGCTACGAGCCGACGACGCTGCACCTGTCGGCGTTCAAGCGCCTCGGCGCGCGGCTCACGACGGCGAACGTCGCCTTCGACGACCATCCGGACGCGAAGCGTTTCAGCGATCGCATCGAAACCGTCACGGTCGACTCGGTGTTCCGGTGGCTCGAGCGCGACGGCCTCGCCGGACCGGTGCAGGTCATCCGTTAGATTGCCGGCACTGCCGACCAGCGCAACGGGAGCCCACGCCTTGACCATCGACGCCGACATCGCCGAGCCGCTGCCGCAGGCGCCTGCGCACGCGCACCCGAACCAGTTCGCGCTGCTCGGGCAGCGCCGCTTCGCGCCGTTCTTCTGGACGCAGTTCCTCGGCGCCGGCAACGACAACCTGTTCAAGTTCGCGTTCACCGTCCTCATCACGTACCAGCTGCAGGTGAGCTGGCTGCCGCCGTCGCAGGCCGGCGCGGCGATCGGGGCGGTCTTCATCCTGCCGTTCCTGCTCTTCTCGGCGACGAGCGGCCAGCTCGCCGACAAGTTCGACAAGGCGCGGCTGATCCGCTTCGTCAAGTCGCTCGAGATCGGGGTGATGCTGCTCGCCGCTTGGGGATTCCTGCGCAGCGACCCGATCGTGCTCCTTGCCTGCGTCTTCCTGATGGGGCTGCACTCGACGCTGTTCGGACCGGTCAAGTTCGCATATCTGCCGCAGCACCTCAACGAGCGCGAGCTCACGGGCGGCAACGGCATGGTCGAGATGGGAACCTTCGTCTCGATCCTGCTCGGCAACGTCGCCGGCGGCCTGCTCGTCGCGATTCCCGGCGGCACTCATTACGTCGCGGTCGCGTGCATCGCCGTCGCGGTCGCCGGCCGACTGACCGCGCAGGCTGTGCCGACGTCGCCCTCGACCGACCCCGGTCTCGTCATCAACTGGAATCCGTTCAGCGAGACCGTGCGCAACCTCCGGCTGGCACACGGCAATCTGGTCGTCTTCCGCTCGCTGCTCGGCATCTCCTGGATGTGGTTCTTCGGCGCCGCGTTCCTCGCCCAGTTCCCGGCGTTTGCGAAGGAGGTGCTGCACGGCGACGAGCAAGTCGCGTCGCTCCTGCTCGTCGTCTTCTCGGTCGGCATCGGCGTCGGTTCGCTGCTGTGCGAGGTGCTGTCGCGACGCCACGTCGAGATCGGCCTCGTGCCGTTCGGAGCGATCGGCATGAGCGCGTTCTCGATCGACATCTACTTCGCTGCGCGCGGGCTGCCGCCCTCCGCGGGGTACACGATCGCGACGTTCCTCGCCGAGCCGCGCCACTGGCGACTGATCGCCGACCTCGCGCTGCTCGCGCTCTTCGCGGGGCTCTACAGCGTGCCGATGTACGCGCTCATCCAGATGCGATCGGCGCCTAGCCACCGGGCGCGGATCATCGCTGCGAACAACATCCTCAACGCGCTCTTCATGATCGCGAGCGCGCTGATCGTCGTCGTGCTCCTGCGCGCCGGCTTCACGATTCCGCAGGTGTTCCTGACGACCGGCATCCTGAACGCGGTCGTCGCCACGTACATCTTCCTCCTCGTTCCGGAATACCTGATCCGCTTCGTCGCGTTCATCGTCGCGCGCGTCGTCTACCGCTTCAAGGTGCGCGGCGACGCGCACATCCCGGCCGAGGGCGCCGCGATCCTGGTCTGCAACCACGTCAGCTTCATCGATCCGGTGCTGCTGATGGCGGCGAGCCCGCGACCGATCCGCTTCATCATGGACCACGCCATCTTCCGCACGCCGCTGCTCGGCTGGTTCTTCCGCCTCGCCAAGGCGATCCCGATCGCGCCGCAGAAGGTCGACCCGCAGACCTACGAGCAGGCGTTCGCGCGCGCAAGGCAGGTCCTCGACGAAGGCGACCTGCTCTGCATCTTTCCCGAAGGCGCGATCTCGCGCGACGGCACGCTCGCCGAGTTCAAGGGCGGCGTGATGCGGCTGCTCGCGGCCAACCCGGTGCCGGTCGTTCCGATCGCGCTGCAGAACCTCTGGGGATCGTTCTTCTCGCGAATCGAAGGGCGTGCGATGGCCAAGCCCTTCCGGCGCGGCCTGTTCAGCCGCGTCGACCTCGTCGCCGGCGAGCCGGTCGCGCCGCAGGCGGTGACGCCCGAGGGGCTGCGCGACCGCGTCGGCCGCCTGCTCGCGAGCTGACCGGGCGGCGTCGCGCTAGACCGGGGCGGTGCTGAACCCGGGCTCCGCCTGCACCGCGGCGCTGCGGCCGATCCGCTCGTATTCGGAGATCACCTGCGCGCCGAAGAGCAGCAGCGTCGCCGCGAGCTCGAGGCTCAGCAGGACGACGATCGCGGTCGTCAGCGACCCGTAGACGACGTTGACCTGCGACAGCGTCGCGAAGTACCAGACGAGGACGTGGCGCGTGATCTCCCACAGCACCGCCGCCGTGATCCCGCCGATCAGCGCGTGCCGCCACGCCAGGCGTCCGGCAGGCATGACGAGGTACACCGACGTCAGCACGAAGACCTCGCCGGCGAAGCCGAGCAGGTAGAGCAGCAGCCCCGAGAACCCGCTCAATGACCATTGGCGGCCGAACAGCTCCACGCTCTCCTTGCCGACCGCCTGCAGGCTGCCGGCGACGAGCGTGACGAGCAGCAGGCCGGCGCCGAGCGAGAGGATGTACGCGTACGGGATCAGCACCGAGAAGATGAAGCGGCGCTTGCGCGCGACGACGCGGTGCAGAAAGATCACGGACATCGCGTTCTCGAGCACGGTGAAGGCGAGCGAGCTGAAGAAGATCATCGTCGCGAACAGCAGCCAACCGATGCCCTGCCGCTTGTCGAGGAAGTTCGCGAGCTCGCCCACGATCGGCCGCGACTGGCTCGGCACGAGCCACTCGAGATAGCGGCCGATCGTCGCCAACAGCTCCTGCTCGTCGATCAGCTGCGAGAGCGCGATCACCGCCAGGATCAACAGCGGCACGATCGAGAGCAGCGCGTAGTAGGCGACCGCGCCGGCGAGCAGCAGCCCCTGGTTGGCGCGGAAGCCCTTCAGCGTCTGCAGCAGGAACGCGCCCGGGTGGCGCAGGACGTGCTGCGCCGCCGGGCCGATCAGGCGATCGCCCAGGTAGCGTTGCACCGTGTTGTGAAGCCGGTCCGTCAACGGTCGGGCGTCGAGATCTCGCGCAGGGTGTCGTCGGTGTGCGCCGATTGTCGCGTCGCGAGGTCGCCGAGCGCCACCACTCCCACGATCGCGTTGTCGGCATCGAGCACGGGCAGGCGGCGGACCTGGGCGTCGCCCATCTCGGCCATCACCGCTTCGATCGAATCGTCGGCGCGGCAGCAGCGGACCTCCTCGGTCATGACGTCGGAGACGAGCGACTCCTGCGCGACCATGCCTTCGGCGACGCCGCGCACGGCGATGTCGCGGTCGGTCACCATGCCGACGATCGCCTGGCCGTCGAGGACGGGCAGCGAGCCGACGTCCATGTCGCGCATCCGCTGCGCCGCCGCCTGCAGCGTCTCGTCGCGCTGCACCGTGGCGACGCTTCGGGTCATGATCTCGGCGATGGTGGTCATGTCAACCTCGGTGGTGGGCGTCTTCCGCGAAGGCTAGGGACGACGCCTTGCAGCGGGCAGGAGGCGATCGCCCGCGCTGCTGTCGGCGCGGCCCGGCGGCCGGAGTCGGCGCCGTCCGACGCGCGCCGGCCGTCAGACGCCGCGCACGCGGTCGGCGCGAAACGCCGCCGCGAACTCGGCGAAACGCCCCTCGTCGAGCGCATCGCGCACGCCGCGCATCAGCGTCGCGTAGAAGTGCAGGTTGTGCACGCTCGCGAGCATCGGCGCGAGCATCTCGCCGCAGCGGTCGAGGTGGTGCAGGTAGGCGCGCGAGAAGCGCGCGCACGTCGGGCACGCGCAGGTCGGGTCGAGCGGCTGCTCGTCGGTCTTGTAGCGCGCGTTGCGGATCCGCAGGTCGCCGAAGCGCGTGAAGAGATGGCCGTTCCTGGCATTGCGGGTCGGCATCACGCAGTCGAACATGTCGACGCCGGCGGCGACGCCGTCGAGCAGGTCCTCGGGGGTGCCGACGCCCATCAGGTAGCGCGGCTTGTCAGCGGGCAGACGATGCGGGGTGTGGGCGACGATGCGCTGCATCGCCTCCTTCGGCTCGCCGACGCTGACGCCGCCGATCGCGTAGCCCGGCAGGTCGAGCGCGGCGAGCGCGGCGATCGACTCCTCGCGGAGCGCTTCGAACATGCCGCCTTGGACGATCCCGAACAGCGCGTTCGGGTTCTCGAGCCGCGCGAACTCGTCGCGCGAGCGCTTCGCCCAGCGCACGCTCATCTCCATCGAGCGGCGTGCGTCGGCCTCGGTGGTGACGCGGCCGCCGACCTCGTACGCGGTGCACTCGTCGAACTGCATGACGACGTCGCTGTCGAGCACGCGCTGGATCTGCATGCTGACCTCGGGAGTGAGCAGCATGCGATCGCCGTTCACCGGCGAGCGAAACGCGACGCCCTCTTCGCTCACCTTGGCGTTGGCGCCGAGCGACCAGACCTGAAAGCCGCCGCTGTCGGTGAGGATCGAGCGCGTCCAGGCTTCGAAGCGGTGCAGACCGCCGAAGCGCGCGATGACGTCGAGCCCCGGCCTCAGCCACAGGTGAAAGGTGTTGCCGAGGAGGATCTCGACGCCCATCGCCTCGAGCGCCTGCGGCCAGACGCCCTTGACGCTGCCGTAGGTGCCGACCGGCATGAAGACCGGCGTCTCGACGGTGCCGTGGCGAAGCGTCAGGCGGCCGCGGCGCGCCGGCCCGGCGCGGGCAAGGACCTCGAATGCGAGCATCAGCGGATTGTCTTCGCGGGCGCGCTCGCTGCCGATGCCGCGCCTTCGTCGCGCGTCAGCATCAGCAGCGTGCGGTTGCGGTCCTCGACGACGAAGAGGCGCCCCGCCGCATCGACCAGGATCCCGGTCGGCGCGCCGAGCGGCCGCACACCCTTCACGGCATTCCAGCCGCCGATCCAGACGCGCGGCGCGCCGGTCGGGCGGCCGCGCGCGTCGAGCGCGTACGAGACGACGCGGTGGCCGGCGGCGCGGTAGCCGTGCCACGCGACGACGATCTGGCCGGCGAACGCGCTCGCCGACGACGCCGGGACCGCGAGCATCTGCAACGGCGCGACGTGCGCCGGCCAGAGCAGCGCCGGTGCGCTCGTCTTCGCGCAATCGACGCGGCCTTCGTAGCCGCGCGCCGGCTGGCGCGCGCCGACGCAGCGCGGCCAGCCGTAGTCGGCGCCGGCGACGAGGACGTTGAGCTCCTCGGGCGGCGCGTCCTCGTCGGGATAGTCGATCGAGTTCTCGCCTTGCAGCAGCACGCCCGGCGCGACCCAGGCGAGCGCGAGCGAGTTGCGCAGCCCGGTCGCGTACGGCCGCAACGACCGCAATGCATTGCCGGCGCCGCCGAGCGTCGCTTCGTACACCGCAGCGCGCGGCTTCGCGCCCTGGCTGTCGGGGCACGGCAGCGGCAACGCGCCGGAGTCGTCGCGACACGCGTCGCTCGACGAGCCGACGTTGACGAAGAGCTGCGCCGGCGCGCCGAACGCGAGCTCCTTCAGCGGATGCGCGCCGTCGGCCGGCAGGCCGTCGATCACGGTCTCGGGCGCGATCGGCAGCGTCGCGCGCGTCCGCCAGATGCGCGACGCCTCGCCGACGTAGACGAGGCCGTCGCTGCCGACCGCGATGCCGTGCGGACGGTCGAGCTTGTCGGCGACGACGCGCAGCGCGACCGGCGGCGCCGCACCGCGCGCCGGCAGCGCGAGCTCGAGCAGCCGGCCGCGGTTCGGCTGCCAGCCCCCCAGGTCGACGATCCAGAAGCGACCCGGCGCGATCTCGACGATGCGGCGCGGAAAGACGAGCCCGCTCGCCTGGTCGGCGACGAGCGCGACGCACCAGCCGCGCGGCACCTCGAGCGCCACGCGCGGAAACCCCGCGCACGTTCCCTCGGTCTTGTACGCAGTCGCGGCGATCGTCGCGGGCGCAGCGAGCGCCGCCGCGGCAGCGACGACGAGCGCGAACACGGCTCGCACGATCACGCCGCCGCCATCGCATCGCTCGCCAGCAGCATCGCGTCGCCGTAGCTGAAGAAGCGATAGCGCTCGGCGATCGCGTGCGCGTAGAGCGCGCGGATGCGCTCGAGGCCGGCGAACGCCGAGACGAGCATCAGGAGCGTGCTCCGCGGCAGATGGAAGTTGGTGAGCAGCAGGTCGACGACGCGAAACGAAAAGCCCGGCGTGATGAAGAGGTCGGTCTCGCCGCTCGCCGCCGCGATCGCCTCGCCGCTCGGTGCACGCAGCGCTGCCGACTCGAGCGCGCGCAGGCTCGTCGTGCCGACCGCGACGACGCGACCGCCGCCGGCGCGCGTGCGCGCGATCGCCGCCGCGGTCGCGGCGCTCACCTCGTAGCGCTCGCTGTGCATCGCGTGCTCGCTGACGCGCTCGGCGCGCACCGGCTGGAACGTGCCGGCGCCGACATGCAGCGTCACCGCGGTGCGCTCGACGCCGCGCGCCGCGAGCGCGGCGAGGAGCTCGTCGTCGAAGTGCAGCGCCGCCGTCGGCGCCGCGACGGCGCCGGGCCGCGCCGCGAACACCGTCTGGTAGCGCGCCGAGTCGTCGGCGTCGTCGGCGCGTTCGATGTACGGCGGCAGCGGCACGTGGCCATGGCGCTCGAGCAAGGCGAGCGGCGGCGCCGGGAAGCGCAGGCGAAAGAGCGACGCGTCGCTGCCGGCGCGGCCGAGCACCTCGGCGTCGAACGCGTCGGCGAAGCGGATCGTCGACCCCGGCCGCGGCGTCTTGCTCGCGCGCAGCTGCGCGACGACGACGTCGCCGTCCTCGATCCGCTCGACGAGCGCCTGGACCGCGCCGCCGCTCGCCTTGGCGCCGAACAGGCGCGCCTTGATGACCGCGGTGTCGTTGACGACGAGGAGGTCGCCCGCGCGCAGCAGGTCGGGCAGCTCGCGCACGACGCGGTCGCGCGGCGGCTCGCGCGTGCCGTCGAGCAGGCGCGACGCGCTGCGCTCGGCGGCGGGACGCTGCGCGATGAGCTCGCGCGGCAGCGCGAAGTCGAAGTCGCTGAGAGCAAGAGGCGCCGCCATGCAGGGCAAAATTCTCCCATGGCCTCCCCCGCACGCCGCGAGCCGAAGAGCGGCGCCGGAGCGGCGACGGCCGAGCAGGCGCTCGCCAAGCTCGGCCTCGTGCGCGACATCGACCTCGCGCTGCACCTGCCGCTGCGCTACGAGGACGAGACGCGGATCGTTGCGATCGCGCAGCTCGCCGACGGCGTCACCGGGCAGGTCGAGGGCGTCGTCACCGATTCGAGGATCCAGTTCCGGCCGCGCCGCCAGCTCGTCGTCAAGATCGCCGACGACAGCGGCGACCTCGTGCTGCGCTTCCTCCACTTCTACCCGTCGACGCACAAGACGCTCGCGGCCGGCAAGCGCGTGCGCGCGCGCGGCGAGGCGCGCGGCGGCTTCTTCGGCGTCGAGATGGTCCATCCGACGTTCAAGGTCGTCGCGCCGGGCACGCCGCTGCCGACGTCGCTGACTCCCGTCTATCCGAGCGCGGCGCAGCTCTCGCAGGCGACGCTGAGGAAGGCCGTCGCGGGCGGTCGCGCGCGCGCCGACCTCGACGAGCAGCTGCCGCCGGCGATCGTGCCGCGCGGCCTGCCGAGCCTGCGCGAAGCGCTTGCGTTCCTGCACGAGCCGCCGCCCGGCCTCGCCGCGGCGGCGCTCGAGGACCGTTCGCATCCGGCGTGGCAGCGCCTCAAGTTCGACGAGCTGCTCGCGCAGCAGCTCTCGCAACTGCTCGCGCAGCGCGAGCGCCAGCGCCAGCGCGCGCCGGCGATGGAGGCTGCGCGCGGTGCACTGCACGACGCGCTCGTCGCCGCGCTGCCGTTCGAGCGGACGCGCGCGCAGCGCCGCGTCGGCGCCGAGATCGACGCCGATCTCGGCCGCGCCGTTCCGATGCACCGGCTGCTGCAGGGCGACGTCGGCTCGGGCAAGACCGTCGTCGCTGCGCTCGCGGCCGCGCGCGCGATCGACGCCGGCTGGCAGTGCGCATTGATGGCGCCGACCGAGATCCTCGCCGAGCAGCACCTGAAGAAGCTCGTCGGCTGGCTCGCTCCGCTCGGCGTCACCGTCGCGTGGCTGACCGGCAGCCGCAAGGGCAAGGCGCGCGACGCGATGCTCGCGCAGGTCGCGTCGGGCGAGGCCGGGCTCGTCGTCGGCACGCACGCCGTGATCGAGGAGCAGGTGCGCTTCGCGCGCCTCGGCCTCGCGATCATCGACGAGCAGCATCGCTTCGGCGTCGCGCAGCGGCTCGCCTTGCGCGCCAAGCTTCACGACGTCGACACGCTTCACGACGTCGCCAACAAAGAAACTCCCTCCCCCGCGAGGGGAAGGGCCGGCGAGGGGGCGGTCGGTCCCAGTCCCGGAGGAGATGAGGTTCGAGCTGCGCTCGAACCTCACCTCCTCACGATGAGCGCGACGCCGATTCCGCGAACGCTGGCGATGACGCTGTTCGCCGACCTCGACGTCAGCACGATCGACGAGCTGCCGCCCGGTCGCACGCCGGTCGTGACGCGCCTCTTCGCCGACGGGCGGCGCGCCGAGGTGATCGCGCGCATCCGCGACGAAGCCGCGCAGGGCCGGCAGACGTACTGGGTCTGCCCGCTCGTCGACGAATCGGCTGCGCTCGACCTGAAGAACGCGACCGCGACGCACGCCGAGCTCACCGCGGCGCTGCCGGGCAGGAGGATCGGCTTGCTGCACGGCCGCATGTCGGCCGCCGAGAAGACCGCGGTGATGTCGCTCTTCGCCGGCGGCCAGATCGCGGTCCTCGTCGCGACGACGGTGATCGAGGTCGGCGTCGACGTCGCCAACGCGTCGCTGATGGTCGTCGAGCACGCCGAGCGCTTCGGCGTCTCGCAGCTGCACCAGCTGCGCGGCCGCGTCGGCCGCGGCAGCGTCGCGAGCGTGTGCGTGCTGCTCTACCGCGCGCCGCTCTCGGACACCGCGAAGGAGCGGCTGAAGGCGATGCTCGAGACCGACGACGGCTTCGAGATCGCGCGCCGCGACCTCGCGATCCGCGGCCCGGGCGAGTTCCTCGGCGCGCGACAATCCGGCGCGGCGCTGCTCCGCTTCGCCGATCCGGTCCACGACGAGGCGCTCGTCGCGCGCTGCGGCGACGAGC
>JASLGD010000265.1 GCA_030150305.1 Caldimonas sp.
CTGGATCGGCCGCCCGAGCACGCCGCCGGCCTTGTTGATCTCCTCGACCGCCAGCCGCACCCCGTCGCGCATGCTCACCCCCATCGACGACGAGCCCCCCGTGAACGGACCGTCGACCCCGATCTTGATCGGGTCGGCGGCGAATGCGAATCCACTGGCGGCAAAGAGGACGGCGGCAGCCGCGAGGCGGTGGAAGCGAATCATGGTGTCTCCGGTGTGGGTAGCGTTCGAGCTGCCGGCGGGTTCGGGCCGGCCGAAGCGACGGAATCTAGCATCCGTGAAGGCGCTGCCGCATCGGTGAATGCCTGAGCGACAGAGTGGTGCGCAGCGCTTTTCGATAATCGCAGCGTGCCGCCGACGATCGAGTTTCCAGAAGCGCTGCCGGTCTCGGCGCGACGCGACGAGATCGCCGCGGCGATGCGCGACCATCCTGTCGTGATCGTCAGCGGCGAGACGGGCTCGGGCAAGACCACGCAGCTGCCGAAGATCGCGCTCGCGATCGGCCGCGGCCGCGCCAACGGCGGCGGCTTAATCGGCCACACGCAGCCGCGCCGCATCGCGGCGTCGAGCGTCGCCAAGCGCATCGCCGAGGAGCTGAAGACGCCGCTCGGCGAGGTCGTCGGCTACAAGATCCGCTTCCAGGACCGGCTGGCGCCGAGCGCGAGCGTCAAGCTGATGACCGACGGCATCCTGCTCGCCGAGACGCAGAGCGATCCGCTGCTGAAGGCGTACGACACGATCATCGTCGACGAGGCGCACGAGCGCAGCCTCAACATCGACTTCCTGCTCGGGCATCTCAAGCAGATCCTGCCGCGCCGGCCCGACCTGCGCGTCATCGTGACGTCGGCGACGATCGACGCCGAACGGTTCGCCGCGCACTTCGCCGGGGCGCGCGGTCCGGCGCCGGTGATCGAGGTCTCGGGCCGCCTCTATCCGGTCGAGATCCGCTGGCGGCCGTTCGAGGAGAGCCGCGAGCACGACCTCGGCGACGCGATCTGCGACGCCGTCGACGAGCTCTGGCGCGGGCCGCACGCCGCGGGCGGCGGCGACGTGCTCGTCTTCCTTCCCGGCGAGCGCGAGATCCGCGACGCCGCCGAGAAGTTGCGCAAGCACCATCCGCCGGGAGTCGAGGTGCTGCCGCTCTTCTCGCGCCTGTCGCAGCAGCAGCAGGACGAGGTGTTCGCGCCGCACAGCGCACGGCGCATCGTGCTCGCGACCAACGTCGCCGAGACGTCGCTCACGGTGCCGGGCATCCGCTACGTCATCGATGCCGGCACCGCACGCATCAAGCGCTACAGCTTTCGCAGCAAGGTCGAGCAGCTGCCGATCGAGCCGGTGAGCCAGGCGTCGGCCAACCAGCGCGCCGGCCGCTGCGGCCGCGTCGCCGCCGGCGTCTGCATCCGCCTTTACGACGAAGCCGACTTCGCGGCGCGGCCGCGCTTCACCGATCCCGAGATCGTGCGCTCGTCGCTCGCCGGCGTCATCCTGCGCATGCAGTCGCTCGGCCTCGGCAGCGTCGACGACTTTCCGTTCGTCGAGCCGCCGCCGCGGCGCGCGATCGCCGACGGCTGGCAGCTATTGCACGAGCTCGGCGCGACCGACGAGCGCAACGCGCTGACGACGATCGGCCGCGAGCTCGCGCGCCTGCCGCTCGACCCGCGGATCGGGCGCATGATCCTCGAGGCGCGCGGCCGCGAGGCGCTGCGGGAGGTGCTCGTGATCGCAAGCGCGCTCAGCGTGCAGGACGTCCGCGACCGTCCGCTCGAGCAGCAGCAGGCGGCCGATCAGGCGCACGCGAAGTTCGACGACGAGAAGTCGGAGTTCCTCGGCACGCTCAAGCTGTGGAGCTGGATCGAGCAGTCGCGCGGCGGACCGGCTGCGCGCCGGGTCGGCCCGGGCGCGGCCGCGCCCCCTCGGGCGGCAACGACCGAAGCGAGCGTGGCGGCCGGGCAAGATCAGCATCGCCTCTCGTCGCGCAAGCACGAGCAGCTGCTGCGCGAGAACTTCATCTCGCCGCGCCGCGTGCGCGAGTGGCGCGACGTGCACGCGCAGCTGCAGACCGTCGTCACCGAGCACGGCTGGCGCCTGAACACGACGGCGCCGACGTACGAGCAGCTGCACCAGTCGATGCTTGCCGGCCTGCTCGGCAACATCGGGACGAAGAGCGACGAGGACGAGTCTTACCTCGGCGCGCGCGGCATCCGCTTCTGGCGGCACCCCGGCGCGCGCCTTTCGAAGAAGCCGGGCAAGTGGATCGTCGCCGCCGAGCTGGTCGAGACGACGCGGCTCTACGCGCGCGGCATCGCAGCGATCGATCCGCGCTGGCTTCCCGCGCTCGCGGCGCATCTCATCAAGACGCAGCTGCTCGAGCCGCACTGGGAGAAGAAGGCGGCGCAGGTGATCGCCCTCGAGCGCGCGACGCTGTACGGCCTCGTCGTCTACGCCAACCGGCGCGTCGACTTCGGCGGCGTCGATCCGGCCGCCGCGCGCGAGATCTTCATCCGCGAGGCGCTCGTCGCCGGCGACTGGGACACGCGGCTGCCGTTCATGGCGGCCAACCGCAGGCTGGTGCGCGAGGTCGAGGAGCTCGAGCACAAGTCGCGGCGTCAGGACGTGCTCGTCGACGACGAGCTCGTCTTCGCCTTCTACGATCAGCAGCTGCCCGCCGACATCACGAGCGGCGCGGCGTTCGAGCGCTGGTACCGCGAGGCTGCGAAGCGCCAGCCGCGCCTGTTGATGCTGACGCGCGAAGAGCTGATGCGCCACGAGGCCGCCGGCATCACCACCGCGGCGTTTCCGAAGACGATCCGGCTCGGCGGCGTCGACTGCGCGGCGAGCTACCTGCACGCGCCCGGCGACCCGCGCGACGGCGTCACCGTGACGCTGCCGATCTACGCGCTCAACCAGGCGAGCGAGGAACGCTGCGACTGGCTCGTCCCGGGGATGCTGAAGGAAAAGGTGATCGCGCTCGCGCGCACGTTGCCGCAGCGGCCGCGCTCGCGCCTGGTGCCGCTGCCCGAGTACGCCGAGTCGTTCGTCGCCGAGACGCCGTTCGGCGAAGGCAGCCTCGTCGACGCCGTCGCGGCCCACGCGGCGGCGCGGACCGGGCTGCCGTTGCGTGCTGCCGACTTCAGGCCCGAGCAGCTCGCGCCGCATCTCGCGATGAACGTGCGCGTCGTCGACGAGCACGGCCGCCAGCTCGGCGAGTCGCGCCACCTCGCGGGATTGAAGGCAAGCCTCGGCGCGCAGGCGCGCTCGGCGTTCCAGGCGCTCGCTGCGCTGCGCTTGCCTGCGCAAAGCGCGCCGGTCGTCGCAGCGGCGCCAGCGACGTCGACCGAAACGTCGAGCCGTACTGCGCCGCGCGTCCAGGCGCGCGACGCGCCATCCGCTGCGCCGCCGTCGCCGCCCGCCGACGCCGCGCGAGCGCGCTACACCGCGTGGACGTTCGGCGAGTTGCCCGAGCTGATGGAGCTGAAGCAGGGCGGCCAGACGCTCGTCGGCTACCCGGCGCTGATCGACAAGGGCGATCACGTCGAGATCGAGGTCTTCGACGAGCCAGACGTCGCCCAGGCGAAGCACCGCGCCGGCCTGCGCCGCCTCGTCGTGCTGCAGCTGCGCGATGCGCTGAAGTCGCTCGACAAGAGCCTGCCCGAGCTGCAGCGCGCGGCGATGGCGTACCTGCCGCTCGGCACCGCAGACGAGCTGCGTGCGCAGGTCGTCGAGGTCGCGCTCGATCGCGCGTTCCTCGCCGAGCCGCTGCCGCACGACGCGGCGTCGTTCGCGCGTCGCATGGACGAGGGCCGCGGCCGCTGGGTGCTGATCGCGCAGGAAGTCGTGCGTCTCGCGGCGACCGTGCTCGCCGAATGGCAGGCGGTGCTCAAGAAGGTCAAGGACACGCGGCCGCCGAAGGACGTCGCCGACGACGTTGCGCAGCAGCTCGCGCGGCTGGTGCCGAAGCGCTTCGTCGCCGCGACGCCGTGGCAGCGGCTGCAGAACGTGCCGCGCTACCTGCGGGCGATCGCCGCCAGGCTCGACAAGCAGCGCGCCGACCCGGCGCGCGACCAGGCGCGCATGGCCGAGCTGCGTCCGCTCGAGCAGCGCTGGCTGAAGAAGCTCGCCGAGCGCCGCGGCGCGCGCGACGCGCGGCTCGACGACTTCGGCTGGTGGCTCGAGGAGCTGCGCGTCGGCCTCTTCGCGCAGGAGCTGAAGACGCCGCAGCCGGTCAGCGCCAAGCGCCTCGACAAGATCTGGGCGCAGGCGTTCGCCTGAGCGACGAGAGAGCAGCGATGACCATCTCGATCCGCAAGCTGTTCGCGAAGAAGCCCGTCGCGACCGACTGGGCGGTCGTGCCGGCGTCGACGCGCGAGATCGACGCGGTCGTGCGCCACTGTCGCCGTCTCGTCGGCAAGCGCGCGCTCGTCGCCGCCGGCGCCGCCGTCGTGCCGTTGCCCGGGATCGACTGGGTCACCGACGTCGCCGTGCTCGTGCGCGTCATCCCCGAAATCAACACGGCGTTCGGTCTGACGCCGGAGCAGATCGAGCGGCTCGCTCCCGACCGCCGCATCGTTGTCTACCCGGGGATCTCCGCGGGAGGGAGCGTCCTCATCCGCAGGATCGTGACGGGCGACCTCGTCATGCACGCGCTGCGCGTGGTCGGCGTTCGCCTGACGACGCAGCAGGCGGCCAAGTTCGTTCCCGTCGCCGGACAGGTCGTCTCGGCGGCGCTGACCTACTCGGCGCTGCGCTACGTCTGCGAGCAGCACATCCAGCAGTGCGTCGCGATCTCGAAGATGCTGATGCTGCCTGCGTCGCAGGCGGCCGACGTTGCCTCCTGAGGCGCCCTCGCGCGCAGGGTCGACCCTACAATCGCAGCCGTTCGGGGCGTAGCGCAGCCTGGTAGCGCAACTGGTTTGGGACCAGTAGGTCGCGAGTTCGAATCCCGCCGCCCCGACCACGGCGGCCTCGAGGTCAGAGTCGCGGTAGCTCAACTGGATAGAGCAGCGGCCTTCTAAGCCGCAGGTTACAGGTTCGATTCCTGTCCGCGACGCATTCCGCGGCACCCGATCGCGTTGCGCACGCCGTTTGCTCTGCGGGGGGGCGCGCGCGGGCCGTCCATCAATTGGAGGACGCGCGACGCGCGGGCTGC
>JASLGD010000278.1 GCA_030150305.1 Caldimonas sp.
ACCGACGCGGCTCGCGGTCGCCGCCGAACGCGCGGTGCGTGCGTGAACGCCGCGAGGCGCGCACGCAGGGCGTCGTCGTCGGCGCGCGTTTCGATCGCGAGCGCGCCCTGCCCAGCGCACGGCAGCATCTCGCCGGTCGCGAAGCGCGCGCGGATGCGGTCGCCCGCGCCGAGCCGCATGAGCCCGGCCGCGGCGAGCACGATCGCGTCGTAGCGCCCTTCGTCGAGCTTGCGCAGCCGCGTGTCGAGATTGCCGCGCAGCGGCTCGACGCGAACGTCGGGGCGCAGCGCGGCGAGCTGGACGACGCGGCGCAGGCTCGACGTGCCGACGACGCCGCCCGCGGCAACGTCGGCGAGCCGCGCGTGCCGGCCGGAGACCCAGGCGTCGCGCGGGTCCTCGCGCTCGAGCACCGCGGCGAGCGCGAAGCCGGGCGGCAGGTCCATCGGCACGTCCTTCAGCGAATGGACCGCGATGTCGGCACGGCCGTCGGCGAGCGCCGTCTCGAGCTCCTTGACGAACAACCCCTTGCCGCCCACCTTGGCGAGCGTGCGGTCGAGGATCTGGTCGCCTCGGGTCGTCATCGGCAGCACCGTGACGTCGACGTCGCCGGCGCGCATCAGCAACGCGCGCACGTGCTCCGCCTGCCAGAGCGCGAGGCGGCTCTCGCGCGTCGCGATGACGATCGGCCGGGCCATGCGGGTCATCGTAGCAGGCACGTCTCCTGCATCATTGCGAGCAATGGCCACGAACGACCGCGAAGCGCAGCAGGCGGCGCAGAAGAACCAGCCGCTCGTCGACGACATCCGCCTGCTCGGCCGCATCCTCGGCGACGTGCTGCGCGAGCAGGAAGGCAAGGCCGCGTTCGAGCGCGTCGAGAAGATCCGCCGGCTCGCGGTCGCGTATCGGCTGAAGCGCGACAAGCGCGCCGGCCGCGACCTCGACCGCTTGCTCGCGCGGCTGAGCGGCGATCGCACGGTCAGCGTCATCCGCGCCTTCAGCTACTTCTCGCACCTCGCCAACATCGCCGAGGATCGCCATCACCTGCGGCGGCGCGCGTTCCACGAGCGCCGCGGCGACCTGCAGGAAGGCTCGCTCGCGCTCGCGTTCGAGCGCCTCGCACGGCGCGGCATCGGCGCCGACCGCATCGCGGCGACGCTCAACCGCGCGTTCATCTCGCCGGTGCTCACCGCGCACCCCACCGAGGTGCAGCGCAAGAGCATCCTCGACGCCGAGCGCGCGATCGCCGAGCTGCTCGCGGCGCGCACCCCCGCGATGGGCGCGCGCGAGCTCGCCGCCAACGAGGCGCTGCTGCGCGCGCGGGTGACGCAGCTCTGGCAGACGCGGATGCTGCGCACCGCCAAGCTCACGGTCGAAGACGAGATCGACAACGCGCTCAGCTACTACCGCGCGACGTTCCTCGCCCAGATCCCGATCCTGTACGACGAGATCGAGGCCGCGCTGCCGGGACACGCGATCGCGCCCTTCTTCCGCATGGGCCAGTGGATCGGCGGCGACCGCGACGGCAATCCGTTCGTCGACGCGACGACGCTCGTCACCGCGTTCGCGCGCCAGTGCGAGACCGCGCTTCGCCACTACCTCACGCAGGTCCACGAGCTCGGCGCCGAGCTCTCGAACTCGGCGACGCTGCAGCCGGTGACGCCTGAGCTGCGCAAGCTCGCCGATGCGTCCGGCGACACCAACCCGCACCGCGAGGACGAGGTGTACCGGCGCGCGCTCATCGGCGTCTACGCGCGCCTCGCGGCGACGCTCCTCGCGCTCACCGGGACCGAGGCGCTGCGCCACGCCGTGGCGCCGAGCGCGGCCTACGCGGCGGCGGGCGAGTTCCTGGCCGACCTGCGAACGATCGCGGCATCGCTCGCCTCCCACCACGCCGAAGCGCTCGTGCGGCCGCGGCTCGCGCCGCTGATGCGCGCGGTGCAGGTGTTCGGCTTCCACCTCGCGACCGTCGACCTGCGGCAGAGCTCGGACAAGCACGAGGCGGTCGTCGCCGAGCTGCTCGCGGTCGCGCGGATCGAGCGCGGCTATTCGGCGCTCGACGAAGCGAAGAAGCGCGACGTTCTCCTCGCGGTGCTCGGCGACGCCAGGCCGCTGCGCGTCGGCGCCAGCGAGCGCGCCGATGCGTACTCGGCCGAGACGCTGAAGGAGCTGGCGATCTTCGAGGCCGCCGCCGAGATGCTGCGCCGCTTCGGGCGCGAGGCGCTGCGCCACTGCATCATCTCGCACACCGAGAGCGTCAGCGACCTGCTCGAGGTGCTCGTGCTGCTGAAGGAAGCAGGCCTGGTGCGCGGCACGCTCGACGACGGCATGACCGCCGCGCTCATCGTCTCGCCGCTGTTCGAGACGATCGGCGACCTGCGCGCGGCGGCGACGATCATGCGCGAGTACTACGCGCTGCCCGGGATCGCGGCGATGGTCGTGCGCTCCGGCGCCGAGCAGGACGTGATGATCGGCTACAGCGACAGCAACAAGGACGGCGGCACGTTCACGAGCAACTGGGAGCTCTATCGCGCCGAGATCGCGCTGGTGCAGCTGTTCGCCGAGCTCGGCGCCGCGCACCGCATCACGCTGCGCCTCTTCCACGGCCGCGGCGGCACCGTCGGCCGCGGCGGCGGCCCCAGCTACCAGGCGATCCTCGCGCAGCCGCCCGGCACCGTGAACGGCCAGATCCGCCTCACCGAGCAGGGCGAGGTGATCGCGTCGAAGTACGCCCAGCCCGAGATCGGCCGCCGCAACCTCGAGACGCTCGTCGCGGCAACGCTCGAGGCGACGCTGCTGCAGCCGACGCGGGCGGCGCCGCAGAGCTTTCTCGACGCGGCCGAGGCGATCAGCGCGGCGAGCATGGCGGCGTACCGCGCGCTCGTCTACGAGACGCCGGGCTTCGCGGATTACTTCTTCAGCGCGACGCCGATCCGCGAGATCGCCGAGCTCAACATCGGCTCGCGGCCGGCGTCGCGCAAGCCCTCGCGCCGGATCGAGGACCTGCGCGCGATCCCGTGGAGCTTCAGCTGGGGCCAGTGCCGGGTCGGCCTGCCCGGCTGGTACGGCTTCGGCCTGGGCATCGAGGCGTTCCTCGGCAAGGGCCGCGGCCGCACCGAGCGGCTCGCGCTGCTGCGGCGGATGGCCCGCGAATGGCCGTTCTTCGCGGCGCTGATCTCGAACCTCGACATGGTGATCGCCAAGAGCGACATGGCGATCGCCGCGCGCTACGCCGCGCTCGCCGAGGACAGGAAGCTCGGCAAGCGCATCTTCGCGCGCATCGACCAAGAGTGGGAGCGGACGAACGCGGCGCTGACGCTCATCACCGGCGAGAAGCAGCGGCTGGCGAGCAACCCTTCGCTCGGGCGCTCGATCGAGCATCGCTTTCCGTACCTCGACCCGCTGAACCACCTGCAGGTCGAGTTGATGCGGCGCTACCGCGCGAGCCGCAGGAACGATCCGGGCATCGACCGCGTCCAGCGCGGCATCCACCTCTCGATCAACGGTCTGGCGGCGGGGCTGCGGAATACGGGATAGCGCTCGCGCCTGGATCGGAAGCGGCCGCGGCCGATGCGCCCGATGCCGCAGGCTCCGCGACCGGGCGCGTCAGCGTCGCGGCAGCAACACCGGTCGTCGACGTTGCGGGCGCGCTCGCGGTCGAGGCGGCGACGTCCGCACGCGCAGCATCGTCGGGCTCTGAGGACGCACCCTGCCCTGGCGCATTCGCCACCAGCGCGGCCGGACTGCCGCGCGACGCCAGCCACGCGCGGATCGCCTGCACTTCGCCGGCGCGTGCCTTGCGCGAGAACGACGCCAGGATCCGGCGCGTGCTCGCGCACGAACCGGGCAGATCGTTGAGTGCCGTCGACGTCGAGTCGTCCATCGCCTGGCCCGCCTGCGCGAGCGCGCGCAGCGCGTCGACGCGGTCCGCGGGCCAGCCGAGCCTGCGGCCGAGTTCCGCGCCCGCGAGCACGGCGGCGAGCGAGTCGGAGCGGTCGGCGAGCGTCTGGGCAGCACGCTCGCACGCCTGGCGACGGTTGGCGTCGACGAGCAACGGCTTGCCGCACACGCCGAGCAGCGCGGCATACGGCTCGACGCGCGAGCTCGCCGCGAGCGCGTCGACGGCGACGAGCTGCGCCGCGATCAGGTCGACGTCGCTCGCACCGGCACGGTCGGCGACGCGACCTGCGACTGCATACGACGCATCCTCGACGCGCGTCGCGGCGCCGATGTGAAAAAGCGCTTCGTCGATCTGCGCAAAGTCGTTGCGATCGCGCGCACGCTGCAGCACATGCAGCCACGGCAACGCGTTGCCGTCGTCGACGCGCGCCCACTGATCGACGTTCAGGAGCGAGCAGCTGCCCTGCCCCTTCGCCGACTGGCAATGCCGCATCGCGAGGGCGTACACGCGGGGATCGTTCGAGGCCGTCGCCAGCTTGGCAAGACGCTCGACGAGCGACTCTGCGCGCTGGCGGTCTTCGTCGTGCTGCGCGCACGACGGCGCCGACGACGACGCGGACGCCGGCGTGGCGCAGGCGACCAGCGCCTGCAGCGGCGTGACCGACGCGTTCTCGCGACCGGCGCCCTGCAGCTCGAGCGTCGTCGCCATCGCATCGCCGACTTCGCCGTCCTTGCGTCGCAGCGCGTCGAGCAGCGCACGCTCGCTCGCGAGGACGTCGCGGTCGCTGCCGACTGCGGCGCGATCGGCGCCGCCCGACGCATCGGGCGGCACCCAGCCGACGCCGCAGACTTCGATCAGCTCGGAGCCGCTCGCGGCCGGCGGCAGCGGCCCCGCGTTCGCGTCCTCGTGCGCGGAGTCCGGCGCCGCCGCGGCAGGATCGGGCAACGACGGCAACGAAGGCATCGCGAGCACCGCCGCCGCGTCCGGGCTCGACGGTCGCTGCCACGCGAGGACCAGCGCGGCGACGACGGCGAGCGCGCCGGCGATCCACACGATCGCCGGCCACGCGCGCCGTTCGCTCGGTGGCCGGAAGGGGGGATCGCCCGCTTCGTTCACCGGGCGATTGTCGAACCGTCGCCGGGCCGCTGCGCGCGCGGGGCCGCGACGCTTGCGTCAGTGGCGGTCGGGGACGACGAGCGCTTCGCGCACCGCCGCGACCTGGCGGCGCGAGACCGCGAGCCACTCGTTCACCGGCGCGATGCACACGCCCCACGCCTCGGTGCCGTCGTCGTTGTCGGTCGCGACCGGGCGACGCTCGAGGGCGCGCACGGCGCGCTTGGCGACGAGCGCGTTGCGGTGCACGCGCAGGAAGCGATCGCCGAGACGCTCGGCGAGCTCGGCGAGCGAGTCGTCGAGCACGTGCGTGTGCTCGGCGGTGCGCAGCGTCACATACTTGAGCTCGGCCTTCATGTAGAGGACGTCGCCGACCGGCACTCGGATGATGCGGCCGCGGTCGCTGACGACGATCACCGGCCCGTCGTCGTCCATCTTGACCGCGCCGCCGGGCTTGATCGGCGCACCGAGGCGCTGCGCGACGCGGCGCAGCGCTGCCTGCAGCCGCTCCTTCTTGACCGGCTTGGTGAGGTAGTCGACCGCGTCGAGGTCGAACGCCTGCAGCGCGTGCTCGGGATGCGCGGTGACGAAGACGACCGCCGGCGCGGGCGTGCGCGTGCGCAGCTCGGCGGCGAGCTGCGTGCCGTCGCGGCCCGGCATCTGCACGTCGAGGAGGAGCAGGTCGCACTGCCGCGTTGCCAGCCAGACGAGCGCCTGCGCCGAGTTCGCGGCTTCGCCGACGACGACGGCGCTCGGCTCGGTGCACTCGGCGACGAGGCTCTTCATGCGCATGCGCGCGAGCTCCTCGTCGTCGACGACGAGCACGCGCAGCGGCGCGTCGAGGGGAGGATCGGACAGGGCTTGCGAAGGATCAGCACTCATAGGGGCACCACGATCTGCACTCGAAAGACATCCTGTTCCTGGCGCATCTCGAACTGCGCGGCGACGTCGTGCATCAGTCGCAGACGTTCGCGCACGTTCTTGAGCGCCATGCCGTGCCCGGGCCGCGAGGGCTCGCGGGGCACGCTGTTGGCGATCGACAGCACTGCACGGCCGAGCTTGACGCGCGTCTTGACGCGGATCACGCCGCCTTCGGCGGACGGCTCGACGCCGTGGCGAACGGCGTTCTCGACGAGCGGCTGCAGGATCAGCGGCGGCACGCGCGCCGACGCGGCTTGCGGATCGAGCTCCCACGCGACGTGCAGGCGGCTGCCGAAGCGGATCTGCTCGATGTCGAGGTAGCGGCGCGCGAGGTCGACCTCCTCGCCGAGCGAGACCGCCTCGGTGCTCTCGGCGATGGCGACGCGGAACAGCTCGGCGAGGTCCTCGAGGACGCCCTCGGCCTTGGCGGGGTCGAGCCGCACCAGCGCGAGCGCCGTGTTGAGCGTGTTGAAGAGGAAGTGCGGGCGGATGCGCGACTGCAGCTCGGCGAGGCGCGCCGTCGTCTCGGCGGGCAGCGTCGCCTTGGCCATCAGCCGCAGCCAGAGGAAGATCGCTGCGGCCATCGCGGCACCGGCGAGCGCCGGGCCCGGGCCGCCGAGCGCGCCGTAGCCGCTGCCGCCGGGGACCTCGGGCAGGAGCAGCGCGATCAGACGCGAGGCGCCGAACGCCGCGATCGCGCCGAGCGCGACGACCGTCGCCCACTGTGCGGTGAGCGGCGCGCGCGCGAGCTGTGCCTTGAGGCCGCAGACGACGAGCAGCCACAGCAGCACCGCAGGCAACGCGACGCTCGCGCCGGCGGCGATGAGCGTCGTCCACGAAGCCAGGCTCGTCGCGCCGAAGACCATGCCGATCGCCATCACGCCGTGCACGAACACCAGCGCGCGCAGGACGACGCCGACATGGCAGACGTCGAACGCCGATTCGGGGCCGCGATGCGGCGCCTGCGCCGGCACGGCGACATCGAAGATCGTGTTGCCGAAGCCGGTCGTGCGCGGCGTCGTGCCACCCGGGGCGGGAGCGGCCATGTCCACGCTCATCGACGGCGAGACGCCGCCGATAGAATCGCGCACATCCTGTGGTTGCACATCACGGGATTGTCGCCAACCGATGCTCCGCCGTGGGGTGCTGCACCGCCGCTGCGGCCCGCAATCCGTGCGATGCGCACGCTTGGGGCTTGCCCGAAACACCCCCTCAGCCCATGTCCGCGAACCAGTTCGAGAAGAAATCCGAGGCCTGGTCGGCGCGCTTTTCGGAGCCGACGTCGGAGCTCGTGAAGCGCTACACGGCCAGCGTCGCGTTCGACCAACGCCTCTGGCGCGCCGACATCGAGGGCAGCCTGGCGCACGCCGCGATGCTCGCCGACCGCGGCGTCATCACGACGGCCGACCTCGCCGCGATCCGCCGCGGCATGGCGCAGATCACCGAAGAGATCGAGAAGAAGACGTTCGCGTGGAAGCTCGACCTCGAGGACGTCCACCTCAACATCGAGGCGCGCCTGGTCGAGCTCGCCGGCGACGCCGGCAAGAAGCTGCACACCGGCCGCTCGCGCAACGACCAGGTCGCGACCGACGTGCGCCTCTGGCTGCGCGAGGAGATCGAGGCGATCGCGGTGCTGCTCGGCGACGTGCAGCGCGCGCTCGTCGAGCTCGCGGCGCAGCACACCGAGACGATCCTGCCCGGCTTCACGCACCTTCAGGTCGCGCAGCCGGTCTCGTTCGCGCACCACCTGCTCGCGTACGTCGAGATGTTCGCGCGTGACGCCGAGCGCATGGCCGAGGTACGCTCGCGGACCAACCGGCTGCCGCTCGGCGCTGCCGCGCTCGCCGGGACGAGCTTCCCGCTCGACCGCGAGGCCGTTGCCAAGGCGCTGCGGATGGAAGGCGTCTGCCAGAACAGCATCGACGCCGTCAGCGACCGCGACTTCGCGATCGAGTTCGCTTCAGCGGCGAGCCTGGTGATGGTCCACGTCTCGCGCCTGAGCGAAGAGCTCGTGCTGTGGTCGAACCAGAGCGTCGGCTTCATCGAGCTCGCCGATCGCTTCTGCACGGGCTCTTCGATCATGCCGCAGAAGAAGAACCCCGACGTGCCGGAGCTCGCGCGCGGCAAGGCCGGCCGCGTCGTTGGCCACCTGATGGCGCTCCTGATGCTGATGAAGGGCCAGCCGCTCGCCTACAACAAGGACAACCAGGAGGACAAGGAGCCGCTGTTCGATGTCGTCGACACGCTCAAGGACACGCTGCGCGTATTCGCCGAGATGATCCCCGGCATCAGCGTGAAGGCCGAGGCGATGGAGCGCGCGACGAAGCTCGGCTACGCGACCGCGACCGACCTCGCCGACGCGCTCGTCTACAAGGGCGTGCCGTTCCGCGACGCGCACGAGGCGGTGGCCAAGGTCGTCAAGCACGCGATGGCGGAGAACGTCGGTCTCGGCGACCTGCCGCTCACGGTGCTGCAGACGTTCCATCCCGCGATCGGCGCCGACGTGCAGGGCGTGCTGACGCTCAAGGGCTCGCTCGCGTCGCGCAACGTGCTCGGCGGCACGGCGCCCGAGCAGGTGCGCGCGCAGATCGCGCGGCACCGTGTGCGGCTCGGCGTGCCGAAGGCCGCGGCGGCGGGTCCGCGGCTCAGCGCAGCGCGATCTCGCCGTCGCCTGCGTCGTAAACGTGCAGCTCGGGCGGGCGCGCCGCGAGGCGCGCGGCCTGGGCTCCGAACTCGCGCGAGGCCGGGACGCGGAAATGCGCGAGCAAGGCGTCGCGGTCGGCCCAGCGCTCGAAGAACACCAGGCGAAGGCCGTCGTTCACGTCGGCGGCGACGCCGTGCTCGA
>JASLGD010000310.1 GCA_030150305.1 Caldimonas sp.
CGATGGAAGCGGTCTGCTACCACGCGTACTGGGCGTCGACCGAGCTCGCCGAGGAGCGCGGCCGCTACTTGAGCTACCGCGGCTCGCTGTGGGACCGCGGCATCCTGCCGATCGACTCGCTGTACCTGCTGAACGAAGCCCGCGGCGGCTACGTCGAAGTGGACCGTTCCACCAGCATGGACTGGGACGCGCTGCGCGCGCGCATCGCGCTGTACGGCATGCTCAACTCGAACTGCGTCGCGATCGCGCAGACGGCGACGATCTCGAACATAATCGGCGTGTCGGCCTGCATCGAGCCGTCGTTCCAGAACGTCTACGTCAAGTCGAACCTGTCGGGCGAGTTCACGGTCGTCAACGACTACCTGGTCCGCGATCTGAAGAAGCTCAACCTGTGGGACGAGGTGATGGTCGCCGACCTGAAGTTCTTCGACGGCGGCGTCGCGAAGATCGACCGGATCCCGCCGGAGCTGCGCGCGATCTACGCGACCGCGTTCGAGGTCGAGCCGAAGTGGCTCGTCGAGGCGGCGGCGCGGCGGCAGAAGTGGATCGACCAGGCGCAGTCGCTCAACATCTACATGGCCGGCGCGTCGGGCAAGAAGCTCGACGAGACCTACAAGCTCGCCTGGCTGCGCGGCCTGAAGACGACGTACTACCTGCGCACGCTGAGCGCGACCGCCGCCGAGAAGTCGACCGTGAAGTCGAGCCAGCTCAACGCCGTCTCGAACGGATCGCGCGGCGTCGTTGCGGCTGTTGCAGCGAGCGCGCCGGAGGTCGTCGCGGCCGACGACGTCGGCAGCGACGTCAAGTTCTGCGCGCTCGACAACCCGGATTGCGAAGCGTGTCAGTGAGCAAGTGCATCTTGCGTGCGCGGCGTGAACGAGTACCGCTTCGCGCCGCGCGCGATGCGACAGAGCAACAAAATCGAAGTCGCGGCGTTGATATGTCTTGGGCTTCGCACACATCAAACCGATAATCCGCCGTTAGAGGAAAACCCCGCATGCTGGTTTGGGAAGAAGACAGCACCACCGAGCAAGTCCCCGTCGCAAGCACCGCGCCCCGCGTGGCGGCGGCCGTCGTTGCGCCTCCTCTGAGCACCGAAGCGACCTTGCCCGCGCCGCGGCCCGTCGCCGCCGCAACCGCCTCCGCTTCGTCGACGCGCCGCGTCCGCGCCGCCGACAAGCGGATCATCAACGGCGCGACCGACGTCAACCAGCTCGTTCCGTTCAAGTACAAGTGGGCGTGGGAGAAGTACCTCGCCGCCTGTGCGAACCACTGGATGCCGCAGGAGGTCAACATGTCGCGCGACATCGCGACGTGGAAGAACCCGAACGGCCTGACCGAAGACGAGCGCCGGATCGTCAAGCGCAACCTCGGCTTCTTCGTCACCGCCGACTCGCTCGCGGCGAACAACATCACCCTCGGCACGTATCGCCACATCACGGCGCCGGAGTGCCGCCAGTTCCTGCTGCGCCAGGCGTTCGAGGAGGCGATCCACACCCACGCCTACCTGTACATCGTCGAGTCGCTCGGGCTCGACGTGGGCGATATCTTCAACGCCTACCACGAGGTGGCGTCGATCCGCGAGAAGGACGAGTTCCTGATCCCCTTCATCGAGGCGATCATGGACCCGAACTTCCACACCGGCACCGCCGAGAACGACCAGACGCTGCTGAAGTCGCTGATCGTCTTCGCCTGCCTGATGGAGGGGCTCTTCTTCTACGTCGGCTTCACCCAGATCCTGGCGCTCGGCCGGCAGAACAAGATGACCGGCGCCGCCGAGCAGTACCAGTACATCCTGCGCGACGAGTCGATGCACTGCAACTTCGGCATCGACCTCATCAACCAGATCAAGGCCGAGAACCCGCACCTGTGGACGGCGGAGTTCAAGGCCGAGATCCGCGAGCTGTTCGAAAGGGCGGTCGCCCTCGAGTACCGCTACGCGGAAGACACCATGCCGCGCGGCGTGCTCGGCATGAACGCGTCCATGTTCAAGGGCTACCTGCGCTACATCGCCAACCGGCGCGCGGTGCAGATCGGCCTGCCGGAGCTCTTCCCGAACGAGGAGAACCCGTTTCCGTGGATGAGCGAGATGATCGACCTGAAAAAGGAGCGCAACTTTTTCGAGACCCGCGTCATCGACTACCAGACTGGTGGTGCGCTGTCGTGGGAGTAGAGGCCGTCGCGGAGCATCGCGTCGGCAGGTGAGAGATCAAGATTTGCGGGACAAGAGCGGCGCCCACGAGCGCTGCCGGCCCGCACCCGGATTCATCGGATCGGGGCGCCCCTCCTGGGCAGTCCACGGGCGATGAATAGCCACCGGCCGACGACGCGTCGAAAGCCGGTGGTTCCTTTGCAACTTGATCAAGGAGAAACGTGATGGCAACTGCGAAGAAGGCCGCTCGGAAATCGACGGCGAAGAAGGCTGCGAAGAAGTCGATGGGCGCGAAGAAGAGCGCCAAGAAGTCGACCGGCGCGAAGAAGACCGGCGCGAAGCGCGCGGCCAAGAAGACCGGCGCCAAGAAGGCCGCCAAGAAGACCGGCGCCAAGAAGACTGCGCGCCGCGGTGCCAAGAAGGCCGCCAAGAAGTCGGGCGCCAAGAAGGCTGCCAAAAAGTCCGGTGCCAGAAGATCAGCCAAGAAGGCTGGCGGTGCCAAGAAGGCCGCCAAGAAGGCGTCAGGCAAGAAGTCGGCTCGAAAGGCCCCTGCCAAGAAGGCTGCTTCGTCGATGGGCGCCGCGCCCAGCGCCGCTCCCGCGGCACCAGCGAAGACGGCCCTGAGCCCGCAAGCGGCGTGGCCGTTCCCGACGGGCAGCAAGCCCTGACGAGACGGCTCGTCGTCACAGCCCGGCCACGGCCGGGCTTTTTGTTGCCTGCGGCGAGCGTCGTGCAACGCCAGGGCGCGCGGCGCAATGAACAACGCCGCCACGCGGGCGGCGCTGTCTTGCGCTCGCGCGCGACGACGATCAGTCGGGAAGGATCTGGGTGTCGGCGAAGCCGTGCGCCTGCGCAGCGACCACCGGAAGGTCCATCTCGGAGATCGCGGCGTGCGCGCGTTCGCGCTCGGCGGCGCGGACGGCTTCTTCGAGCTGCGCCGCACGCCGCTTCGCGGCCTCGAGCTCGGCGGCGGCCTGCTGATGCACCTCGAGCTCGGCTTTCAGGATGCCGATCTGCTGGCGAGCCTGCGCGGTTTGCTGCTGCGAGAAGAGGCGCCCCTTCTCGCTCTTCTGCAGCCGGTGCGCCGCAGCCAGGAGCTTTCGTCCGTACCACCAGCGGCAGCCGGCCCACATGACCACGGAAGCGACGGCGATCGCGATTGGAATCGCGACCGCGAGCACGCCGGCCTGACGGATGTCCATGAGGAGCGACTTCGGCGCAAGCCTGCTGTAACTTGAGCGTGGCCGGCGTCAGCCGTCGACGAACGTGCGATCCAGCACATGATTCTGGCCGCCGCGGCTCGCGATCTTGAGCGCGCCGAGCCGGTTGCCGAGGCGTGCGCAGTCGACCAGCGGCCAGCCGCGCTCGAGCCCGAACAGGAGCGCGGCGCGAAAGGCGTCGCCGCAGCCGGTCGGGTCGACGACCTCGGTCGCGGTGACGCCCGGGATCGGTGTCTTTGCGCCTTGCTGCCACACTTCGCAGCCTTGCGCGCCGAGCGTGACGACGACGCCGCGCAAGTGCGAGCGCGACATCGCCTCGATCGAGCGGCCGGTGCGCTCGACGAGCATCTGCGCCTCGTAGTCGTTGACCGTGACCCAGCTGGCGCGGTCGACGAACGCGCGCAGCTCCTCGCCGTCGAACATCGGCAGGCCCTGTCCGGGGTCGAAGATGAACGGGATGTTCGCGGCGGCGAGCTGGCTCGCGTGCTCGAGCATCGCGGTGCGGCCGTCGGGGGCGACGATCGCGATCTTCAGCGCGGCGTCGGCCGGCACCGGCGTCTCGTGCGCCCACTGCATCGCGCCGGGATGGAACGCGGTGATCTGGTTGTTGTCGTCGTCGGTGATGATGAAGGCCTGCGCGGTGTACGACTCGGTCACGGTGCGAACGTGCGCCGTCGTCGCGCCCCACGACGCGAGCCGGGCGCGGTAGTCGTCGCCGTCGACGCCGAGCGTGGCGACGACGACCGGCTCGCCGCCGAGCGCGGCGAGGTTGTAGGCGATGTTCCCGGCGCAGCCGCCGAACTCGCGTCTGAGCGTCGGCACCAGGAACGAGACGTTGAGGACGTGCAGCTGGTTGGGCAGGATCTGCTCGGCGAAGCGACCGCCGAAGTTGGCGATGCTGTCGTAGGCGAGCGATCCACAGACGAGGGCGGCCATGCGTTCTCCGATGGGAAGTGTGGGCGCGCCGAAGACGCGGCGCAGTTCAGGGATAGAAGATCTCGACCGTGTAGCCGACGACACCGGCCGGGCCGGCGGTGAGCAGGACCTGCAGCGCCGCTTCGGCGTTGGGCTGCAGCACCTCGGCGGCGTCGAGGTCACGCGGCGCAAGGACGCGGCGCGCGACGAGCCGGCCGGTCGCATCGGTGAGCGCGAGGTCGATCGACGGCGTCGTCACCGGCACCGGGCTGCGGCTGCGCAGCGCGACCGAGAGGACGAAGGTGTCGGGCGCAGGTGCGCGCGTCAGCGCCGTGCTCTCGACGACGACGTCCTCGATGTGGCGCGGCGCCTCGATGCGGCAGCCGGCGACGCGGCACCACGAGACGAGCGGCGCGCGCAGCGACGGCCAGCGCGCCGCGATCGTGTCGCGCTCGTGGTGCACGACCTGGAGCGCGAGCACGGCGGCGGCGACGAGCGCGACGCCGGCGAGGACCGTGCGCATGCTGCGGCTGTGCCAGCGCGCGCGGCGATCGGCGCGACGGACGAACTCGGGGTGCGACACGCTCTCGAGCGGCAGCGCGCCGGCGTCGGTCGACGGCAGCACGTCGAGCTCGGCCTCCGCTTCGGGCGAAGGGTTGTCGGCGAAGAGGTCGGAGTCGAAGCGCGCATCCGAGAACTCGACGCGGTCGCGGCCGCCGAGCTCGACGGCAGGCTTCGGCTTGGGGTGCTCGGTCCGCTTGCGCGGCCCGAACAGACGAGCGTCGATCGGATCGGCGAGCAGCTCGCCGAGGTCGGTCGTCGGTTCCTCGCCGCCGCTCGAGTCGCCGCCGTCGGCGCGCTCGTCGAGCTCGGCCGTCGGCGCCGATGCGCGCTGCGTCGCCGCCTTCCCCGCCAACGCGGGCTCGGGCGACGGCGGATAGCGCAGCGTCTTCTCGAAGTCTTCTTCCTTGCGCGCCGTCGACGCTTCCTCGACGGCGCTCTCGCGCGTCGCCGCGACGCCGGCAGGCGAGGCGGCGCGATTCGCCGCGACCGGCTCGCTCGCGCCGCCGGCGGGAGCGTCGCGGCCGAGGTCGAACAGTCCCTCGAGCGCGTTGAAGACCGCGTTGCAGCGGCCGCAGCGCACCCATCCTTCGGAGACCTTGAGCTGATCCTGGACGATCCGGAACGAGGTCCCGCACGAGCTGCAGCGCGTCGCCAGACTCATCGCGAAATCATGCCATGCGGCCCTGCGCCGTTCGTCGGCCGACGAGGAGCGCCCAGCCTTCGTCGTGCGCGGCGGCGTCGAGCGCGATCCACGGTGCGTACGTCGCTCGCATCGCGTCGGCCTGGCGATCGAGGATGCCGGAGAGGACGAGCGCGCCGCCGTCGTCGACGAGCGCGGCGAGCGCCGGCGCGAGGAGCTCGAGCGGAGCGGCGAGGATGTTGGCGACGACGAGCGCGTAGCGCCCGGCGACGATGTCGGGCGCACCGGCGCGCACGACGACGCCGTTGGCCTCCGCGTTGGCGCGCGTCGTCTCGACCGCTGCCGGGTCGACGTCGACCGCGTCGACGTCGCGCGCGCCGAAGCGGCTCGCCGCGATCGCGAGCACGCCCGACCCGCAGCCGTAGTCGAGCGCGCGCGGCCAGGCAAGGCCGCCGGCGTCGCCGTGCTCCGCGATCCAGCGCAGGCACATCCGCGTCGTCGGATGCGTGCCGGTGCCGAACGCGCGGCCGGGATCGAGCCGGATCACGTGCCGCGCGTCGTCGGGAATCGCGCTCCACGTCGGCACGATCCAGAAGCCCTCGGCGATGCGGCACGGTCCGAACTGCGCCTGCGTCAGGCGCACCCAGTCGTGGTCCTCGACCGCGGCGATCGCGACGACGTGCACGCGGCTGTCGCCCTGCGCCGCGACGGCCGCTGCCGCCGCGGTCGCCCGCGCCTCGTCGACGAAGAGCGCGGTGACGCGTGCGTGCGCCCACGTGCTGCCAGCGGCGACGCCGGGCTCGTCGAAGACCGGTTGCTCGGCGGCGCTGCCGGCATCGGCGTCCTCGATCGACACCGAAAGCGCGTCGAGCTCGTCGGCGAGCAGGTCGCTCAAGGCATCGACCGCGGCCGCCGGGGCGAGGAGCGAGAGCGCGTGCATCGCGTCGCAGGCCCTAGCGCTTGTGTTGGTCGAGCCAGCCTTCCAGGTAGTGGATGCTCGTGCCGCCCTCGACGAACTTGGCGTCGACCATCAGCTCCCGGTGCAGCGGGATGTTGGTCGAGATGCCCTCGACGACGGTCTCCGAGAGCGCAGTGCGCATCCGCGCGAGCGCCTGCTCGCGGCTGTCGCCGTGGACGATGATCTTGCCGATCATCGAGTCGTAGTTCGGCGGCACGACGTAGTTGGTGTAGGCGTGCGAGTCGACGCGCACGCCGGGACCGCCGGGCGGGTGCCACATCGTCACCCGGCCGGGCGACGGCGTGAACTGGAACGGATCCTCGGCGTTGATCCGGCACTCGATCGCGTGGCCGCGGCACGCGATCGCGCGCTGCGGGAAGGGCAGCTTCTCGCCCGCTGCGATCCGGATCTGCATCTGCACGATGTCGATCCCGGTCACCCACTCGGTCACCGGGTGCTCGACCTGGACGCGGGTGTTCATCTCGATGAAGAAGAACTCGCCGTTCTCGTACAGGAACTCGAACGTGCCGGCGCCGCGGTAGCCGATCTTCTTGCACGCGGCGACGCAGCGCTCGCCGATCTTCTCGATCACGCGGCGCTGGATCCCGGGCGCGGGCGCCTCCTCGATGATCTTCTGGTGGCGCCGCTGCATCGAGCAGTCGCGTTCGCCGAGCCAGACCGCGTTCTTGTGCGTGTCGGCGAGGACCTGGATCTCGATGTGGCGCGGGTTCTGGAGAAACTTCTCCATGTAGACCGCGGGATTCGCGAATGCCGCGCCGGCCTCGGCGCGCGTCATCTGCACGGCGGAGACGAGCGCCGCCTCGGTGTGGACGACGCGCATGCCGCGGCCGCCGCCGCCGCCGGCCGCCTTGATGATCACCGGATAGCCGAGCGCGCGCGCCGCCTTGATCGCTTCCTTGGGATCCTCGGGCAACGCGCCTTCGGAGCCGGGCACGCACGGCACCCCCGACTTGATCATCGCCTGCTTGGCCGAGACCTTGTCGCCCATGATCCGGATCGCTTCCGGCGTCGGGCCGATGAACGTGAAGCCGCTCTTCTCGACGCGCTCGGCGAAGTCGGCGCTTTCGGAGAGGAAGCCGTAGCCGGGGTGGATCGCCTCGGCGTCGGTGACCTCGGCGGTGGCGATGATCGCCGGCATGTTCAGATAGCTCTGCGCCGACGGCGGCGGCCCGATGCAGACCGCCTCGTCGGCGAGCTTGACGTACTTGGCGTCGCGGTCGGCCTACGAATAGACGACGACCGACTTGACGCCGAGCTCGCGGCACGCGCGCTGGACGCGCAACGCGATCTCGCCGCGGTTGGCGATGAGAATCTTCTTGAACATCAGCCGGGAGCCCGGCCGACGGCGCCGAGGTCGCGCCTCATTCGATGACGAAGAGCGGCTGGCCGAACTCGACCGCCTGGCCGTTCTCGCACAGGATCTGTCGGATCGTCCCGGCGGCGTCCGCCTCGATCTCGTTCATGATCTTCATCGCTTCGATGATGCAGATCGGCTCGCCGACCTTGACGACGCTGCCGATCTCGACGAACGCCGGTGCGCCCGGGCTCGCCGAACGGTAGAACGTGCCGACCATCGGCGACTTGACGACGTTGCCGGCCGGCGCTGGCGGCTCGGCCTCGGCAGGCGTCTGGTCGGCCGGCGCGGCTGGCGTCGCGATCGCCTGCGCCGGCTGCGCCGGCTGGACGAGCGGCGCCGTGGGAGCCCCGGCCGGCGTCTTCACGATCCGCACCTTGCCGTCGGCTTCGGCGATCTCGAGCTCGGAGATGTTCGATTCCGAGACGAGGTCGATCAGGGTCTTCAGTTTGCGGAGGTCCATCGAGCCTCTCGAGGCCGCGCGGCAGGGCGCAAGAAGGCGCGGATTCTAGGCGGTTCGGCGCCATTTCCCGCAATTTGGCGCCGACGGCGGATCAGCGTACCGCCCGCACCCAGTCCTCGAGGAGGCGAGCGTCGACCGCGCCGAGATGCCCCTGCGCCCGCTTGCCGGCCGAATCGAACACCGCCGTGAACGGCAGCCCGCCGTTGCGGTTGCCGAGCTGGCGCGACAACTCGAGGCCGATCCCGCCGGCGAGCGCGACCGGGATGCGCAGCGTTCGTTCGGCGATGAAGCGGCGCACCGGATCGGGCTGGTCGACCGCGAGCGCAAGGACCTGCCAGCGTTCGGCGGCGCGCTCGCGCGCGAAGCGGTCGAGGATCGGCATCTCGACCACGCACGGGCCGCACCAGGTCGCCCAGAAGTTGAGCAGCAGCGGCTTGCCGCGCAGCGCCGCCATCGCGACCGGGTTGCCGTCGACGTCGCGAAAGGCGAGCGACCAGACGTCGATCTCGGCCGTCGGCTCGTCGACGTCGTCGTCCGCGTGCCGCGCGCGCCACCAGCGCAGGCCGCCGCCGGCCGCCGCGGCGACGAAGGCGGCGGCGCCGAGCGCGGCGACCGAGCGGCGGTTCACGCGGCGCTCCCGAGCTCGCGCAGGGCGGCGAGGTCGCCGCGCTCGCTGCGGCCGCGAGCGTCGACGGCCCGCGCGGCCGCGCCTTCGACGTCCTCA
>JASLGD010000333.1 GCA_030150305.1 Caldimonas sp.
GGCGTCAGCTTCGACATCGCCGAGAACACCACCGTCGCGCTCGTCGGCGAGTCGGGCTCGGGCAAGAGCGTAACGGCGATGTCGACGCTCAACCTGTTGCCCGACAACGCCGAGCGCAGCGGCTCGATCACCTTCCAGGGCAGGGACCTTCTCGCGGCGTCGCGCGAGCAGCTGCGCGCGCTGCGCGGCCGGGACATCGCGTGCGTCTTCCAGGATCCGATGAGCTCGCTCAATCCGGTCTTCACCGTCGGTGCGCAGATCGTCGAGCCGCTCGTCAAGCATCTCGGCATGTCGCGCGGGCAGGCGCTCGCGCGCGCCGAGGCGCTGCTCGGCGAGGTCGGCATGCCCGAGCCGAAGCGACGTCTCACGGCGTATCCGCACCAGCTCTCCGGCGGCCAGCAGCAGCGGGTGATGATCGCGATGGCACTCGCTTGCGAGCCGAAGCTCCTGATCGCCGACGAACCGACGACGGCGCTCGACGTCACGATCCAGCGCCAGATCCTCGAGCTCCTCGCGAAGCTGAAGGAGCGCCATCGCATGGGCATGCTGTTTATCAGCCACGACCTGGGCGTCGTCGGCGAGATCGCCGACCACGTCGTCGTCATGCGCCACGGCGTCGTCCGCGAGCAGGGACCGGTCGCGCAGATCTTCGCTGCGCCGCAGGATTCGTACACGCAGGCGCTGCTCGCGTGCCGGCCGACGCTTGAGCAGCGCGCGCCGCGTCTTCGCGTCGTCGACGACCACATTGCCGGCCGCGCAGCCGCTGCAGCCGGCAAGGCGAAGGACTCGAACGCGCGCGTCGTCCTCGAGGCGACCGACCTGACGAAGAGCTTCTGGATTCCGCGCGGGCCGTTCGGACGCGCCGAGTTCCGCGCCGTCAAGGGTGCGACGTTTCGCCTCCGCGCCGGCCACACGCTCGGCGTCGTCGGCGAGTCGGGTTCGGGCAAGACGACGCTCGGCCTGACGCTATTGCGTCTGCACGAGCCGAGCGGCGGTCCGGTGGGCGGCAAGGCGATGTTCGACGGCAAGGACCTGCTCGAGCTCACGCGCGCCGAGCTGCTGCCAATGCGCAAGCGCATCCAGGTCGTCTTCCAGAATCCGTACGCGTCGCTCAACCCGCGCTTCACGATCGGGCAGACGCTCGTCGAGCCGATGGCGATCCACGGCATCGGCGCCGACGACGCCGAGCGGCGTGCGCGGGCGAGCGCGCTGCTCGCCAAGGTCGGCCTCGACGAGACCGCGTTCCACAAGTACCCGCACGAGTTCTCCGGCGGCCAGCGGCAGCGCATCGCGATCGCCCGCTGCCTGACGCTGAGCCCCGAGGTGCTCGTCCTCGACGAGGCCGTGAGCGCGCTCGACGTCTCGGTGCAGGCGCAGGTGCTCAACCTGCTGAAGGACCTGCAGGACGAGCTCGGCCTGGCCTACATCTTCATCAGCCACGACCTCGCGGTCGTGCGCTTCATGGCCGACGAGGTGCTCGTCATGCAGGACGGCAACGTCGTCGAGCAGGCCGGCGTCGAGCAGATCCTCGAGCACCCGCAGCAGGACTACACGCGGCGCTTGCTCGCCGCGATCCCGCGCGGCTACCGCGCCGCGGCCTGATCGCCGCGCCGGCGCGGCGACTTCACGCCGCGGCCGAGCTCGATCGCGAGCAGCACCGCGACCGACGCGCTGAACGCGCCGATGCCGGTCGGATGCGCGGCGGCGAGCCGCGCCGCCTGCAGCAGCGCGTCGGGCTGGACCTGCTCGACGAAGCGCGCGAGCTCGGCGACCTGGTCCTGCGAATAGCGTGCAGCGTCGTCGATCGCGATCGCGAGACCGCCGCCGCCGCTGCGCGACAGCAGCGCCGTGAACGCGCCGGCGGCGACGCTCGCGAGCGCGAGCGGCCCGAGCGGCCGCACGAGGCAGGCGACGAGGCGGCTTCGCAGCGCCTGGTTGGCCGACCCGTAGAGACGCGCGAGCAGCCGAGGTGCGCGGCCGCTCGCGACCGCAGGCGTGGCGACCGCGGCCGCGACCGCGACCGCGGGATCGGGGGCATCGTCGAATTCGTCGGACATCGTTCGCTCCAGGGGATCGGGAGTGGATCACGGAACGCCGCGTCCGTTCCACCGCGACCCCGATCTTTGCGTGGCTGTGCGTCAGCATGACGACAGCTTCGTAACAACTGCTTGCGACTCCGACGCGCGCTGTCGCGCCGCTGCCGGTCTTGTCAGCGTCACGAGCGGCCTGCGCGCGCGCCAGCGGGGCGAAACGTGGCACCGATCACGCACGTCGCTTGGCATGCTCGTTGCGCAGCAGGAGACACGCGCGCGACGCTGCAACGGCTTGTCAGCGACGCGCCGCCACCGAAAGCCCGTCATGTCGCCGCGTCCCTTGCTCGTCCCCGCGTCTCCTCGCCGCACCGCGGCACCGCGCTGCCACGGCGGCGCGTCGTCGCTGCTGCGCCTGTCCGCTGCGACGCTGCCCCGCACCCCGGTCGCCGCCCGCGCGAGCGGCTGGCGCGAGCTCGACGACGCAGCCGCGGTCGAGCACGTCGTGCGTCGGCCGCTGTGCGCGCCCGGCGCGACGTTGTGGTCCTGAGCCCGAGGAGTTGCCATGCTGACATCCGCCTTTGCCACGGCATCGCTGATCCCGAACGCGGGTGCGGTGCGCACCGCCCCCGCGCCGCTCGCCGTCGCGCAGCGTCCGCAGGTGCTCGCGCGGCCGCACAGGGTGCCGCAGCAGCTGCCGTTGTTCGGGCCGCCGGGAGCGATCCGCCGCTGAGGCCACCGGTTTCGGACGCTGCGCCGGACGCGAGCCAGTGAGCCCCACTCGCTTGCGCCTGGGTCGACCGGGAGATCCTCGCCCGATCGCAACGCCGTCCAGGAGGAGCGGGCCGATCGGGGTTGTTTGAGAGCGAGCCCCGAACACGCTGTCCCGCTCCTCCTTCTTTGTCTTCTCGCCTTGCCCGTCGCCCCGGGCAAGCCCTCTTCACCGCGCCGACCACCGCCCTCGACACTGTCGCGCAGAGCGCCCCCGTCGGGGCGCAGGCCGCAGCCATGCCGATCCGTCGTCGCTCGCTCGTCGCATTCGCCGCCGCCGCGTTCGCGTCGCGCGGGCTTCGCAGCGAAGGCGCGTGGCCGACGAAGACGGTGCGCATCGTCGTGCCGTTCGCTCCCGGCGGCACCACCGACATCCTCGCGCGCGCGCTCGCGCCCGAGCTCGCGAAGGCGTTCGGCCAGAGCTTCATCGTCGACAACCGCGCCGGCGCCGGCGGCAACGTCGGCGCCGACCTCGTCGCCAAGTCGCCGCCCGACGGCTACACGCTGGTGATGGGCACCGTCGGCACGCAAGCGATCAATCCTTCGCTCTACCCGAAGATGCCGTACGACGCGGCGAAGGACTTCGCGCCGATCACGCTGGTCGCCGGCGTGCCGAACGTGCTCGTGATGAACCCGGCGAAGGCGCGCGCCGAGGGCATCGCCGACGTGCGCTCGCTGATCGCCTACGCGCGCGCGCACCCGGGCAAGCTCAACATGGCATCGAGCGGCAACGGCACCTCGATCCATCTCGCCGGCGAGCTGTTCAAGTCGATGACCGGCACCTACATGGTCCACTTCCCGTACAAGGGGTCGGGGCCGGCGCTGCTCGACCTCGTCGGCGGAACGATGGACCTGATGTTCGACAACCTGCCGTCGGCATTGCCGCACGTCAAGGCGGGCAAGCTCGTCGCGCTCGCGGTGACGAGCAGCGAGCGCAGCGCCGCGTTGCCCGACGTCCCCACGGTCGCCGAAGCCGGGCCGGTGAAGGGCTACGAGGCGACGTCGTGGTTCGGCCTCCTCGCGCCTGCAGGAACTCCGGCCGACGTCGTCCAGCGCGTCCAGCAGGAGTCGGCGAAGGCACTCGCTTCGGCGGCGCTCAAGGAGCGGCTGCTCTCGCAGGGCGCGATCCCCGGCGGCATGGCGCCCGCCGAATTCGGCCGCTTCATCGCCGCGGAGACCAAGAAGTGGGCAGCGGTGGTGAAGGCGTCGGGAGCGAAGGTCGACTAGCGTCGCGCGCCGCGGCGCGACCTATTCGTCGGTCTTGCCGCGCTCGATCGCCATCTCGATCTGCTCCTGCACCTGACGCGCCCCGCGCGCCGCCGCGCCGGGATCGAGCTCGGCCTGCGGCGCGACCTTGCGCGCGACGTCGTCGAGCGTCTCGGGGTCGGTCATCAACGCGTGCGCGAGCGCCGAGATCGCGCACAGGCCGCGCTTCTGCACGTGCATCGGCAGCTCGAGCGTGCTGTTGACGATGACGTGGTAGCGCACGCTGTCGACGGCCTCGGGCTTGACGCCCCAGCTTTCGCACAGCGCGGCGCCGAGCGTGTCGTGGCTGACGCCGAACTTCTGGTGCTCGAGGAGGAGCAGCTCCTCGTCGTTCTTCGCCTCGGCGAGAAGCGGCCGGTAGCGCTCGGTGGCATGGCGGAACATCACCGCCTTGCCGCATTCCTCGAACAGCCCCGCCGAGTGCGCCGCCCAGGCGTCGAGCCCGAGCGCGTTGGCGATGCGGCCCATCAGCAACGCGCGCACGCGCGCTCGCTGCCAGACCGGCTCGAGTTCGGGCGCCGACGGGAAGACCGCGCGCAGGCCCATCGCGAACGTCACCGACGCGACCTCGCGCGTACCGAGATAGGTGATCGCCTGCTGCACGCTCTGCACGCGACCGCGCAGGCCGTACATCGCCGAATTGACGGTCTTCAGCACCGCCGCCGCGAGCGCCATGTCGGAGCTGATGAGCTTGCTCGCCGCGTGCAGGTCGACGTCTTCCTCGGCGAGGAGGAGCGACAGCTTGACGAGCACCTCGGGCTGAGCCGGGATCTCGACGTCGAGCAAGCGCCTGGACGATGGGTCGGACATTGCGATCGGGCCTCGAAGCCGCGTGCGGCAGAAATGGTACCCACGCCGGTCGCCGCATCGTGCCACCGCGTCGCCGGAGCGCGGCACAGTTCTCATCCGGCGCGGCCGCGACCGCTGCCGACCATGAAAAGGGGCGCCTCGCGGCGCCCCTGGGTCGGCCTTTGCGGCCGTATCGGCGCGATCGCGCCGTTGTCTCCTCTTCGGTTCGTTCGCGGCGCAAGTTGGTGCCTGCCGCGCTGCCCCGCACTCTAGCGGCGCACCGATGCACCACCTATCGGGCTTACCCGGGCACCGACTCGGCGCGCGCCGCTTCGCGGCGGCCCGCGGCCGGCACGCTGAGGACGACGCGCGTGCCGCGTCCGACCGTGCTCTCGACGGCGACGTCGCCGCCGTGCAGCTCGGCGATGCGCTTGACGATCGCGAGCCCGAGGCCGCGGCCGCCTTCGGCCGTCGCCGGCGCGACGGTCGATCGGCTCTGGTAGAAACGATCGAACAGGTGCGGCAGGTCGGCGGCAGGAATGCCGGGTCCGTCGTCGGCGACGCTGACCTCGACCTGGCCGTCCTTCGCCGCCGCCGCCGCGGCCAGCGTGACGGTGCTGCCGGGCGGACAGAACTTGAGGGCGTTGTCGAGCAGGTTGGCGACGGCGCGCTCGAA
>JASLGD010000384.1 GCA_030150305.1 Caldimonas sp.
CCCGTCTCCAGCTACTTCGATCCCGCGCTCTTCGAGCGCGAGCGCGAGCGCCTGTTCGCGAGGAGCCCCCGCTACATCGGCCACGAGCTGACCGTTCCCGAGCTCGGCGACTACCACGCGCTCGGCCACGAAGGCGAGGGCCGCGCGCTCGTGCGCACGCGGCAAGGGCTGAAGCTCGTCTCCAACGTCTGCCGGCATCGCCAGTCGGTGATGCTGCGCGGCCGCGGCAACACGGGCACGAACATCGTCTGCCCGCTGCACCGCTGGACCTACGACCTCGGCGGCCAGCTGATCGGCGCGCCGCACTTCGCCGACGATCCGTGCCGCGACCTCGCGAGCTTCCCGGTGCAGACGTGGAACGGCATGGTGTTCGACGTCGCCGGAGCCGCTCCTGGGCGCGACGTCGCCGCCGAGCTCGCGCGCATCGGCCCGGCCAGGGAGCTCGACTTCACCGGCTACGCGTTCGACAGCATCCACCTGCACGAGTGCGACTACAACTGGAAGACCTTCATCGAGGTCTATCTCGAGGACTACCACGTCGCGCCCTTTCACCCCGGGCTCGGCCAGTTCGTCACGTGCGAGGACCTGCGCTGGGAATTCGGCGCGCACCACTCGGTGCAGACCGTCGGCCCGAAGAACGAGCTCGCGCGGCCGGGCTCGCCGGCGTACCGCAAGTGGCACGACGCCGTCCTCGCGTATCGCGAGGGCCGCTTCGACGACCCGGTGCCGCGCCACGGCGCGATCTGGCTGACGTACTACCCCGCGACGATGGTCGAGTGGTATCCGCACGTGCTCGTCGTCTCGACGCTGCACCCGAAGGGTCCGCAGAGGACGCTCAACGTCGTCGAGTTCTACTACCCCGAGGACATCCACGCCTTCGAGCGCGAGTTCGTCGAGGCCGAGCAGGCCGCGTACTGGGAGACCTGCGCCGAGGACGACGAGATCGCGCTGCGCATGGACGCCGGCCGGCGCGCGCTCGTCGAGCGCGGCGACGACGACGCCGGCCCGTACCAGAGCCCGATGGAAGACGGCATGCAGCAGTTCCACGAGTGGTACCAGAAGGCGATGCGCTGATGCCGGCGCCGCGCTGACGAGGCTTTCATGAACACCACGATGGCTGCAACCAACCCCCGCACCCTGATCGACGTCGACGAGCTCGCCGCGCTGCTCGCGCGCGCTCCGCAGCCGGTCGTCGTCGACACCTCGTTCGATCTCGCCGACACCGCTGCCGGCGAGCGCCGCTACCGCGAGTCGCACCTTGCGGGCGCGCACTACCTGCATCTCGATCGCGACCTGAGCGGCGCCAAGACCGGCCGCAACGGCCGCCACCCGTTGCCCGAACGCGGCGCGTTCGCGCGCACCGTGGGTGCGCTCGGCATCGCGCCCGGCACGCAGGTCGTCTGCTACGACGCGCAGGGCGGCGTCTACGCGGCGCGGCTGTGGTGGATGCTGCGCTGGCTCGGCCACGCCGACGTCGCCGTGCTCGACGGCGGCGTGCAGGCGTGGCAACGCGCCGGCAAGCCGCTGACGAGCGCAGCGACCGCGGCGCCGGGCGGCGCTCCGTATCCGGAACGGCCGTCGCTGGTCGCGACGATCGACGCCGCCGGCGTCGCTGCGCGAGCTCCCGAGCGCATGCTGATCGACGCACGCTCGGGCGAGCGCTTCCGCGGCGAGAGCGAGCCGATCGATCCGGTCGCGGGCCACATCCCGGGCGCGCTGCAGCGCTTCCACCGTGCGAACCTCGACGCCAGCGGCGCCTTCAAGGAGAAGGACGCGCTGCGCGACGAGTTCGCCGCCCTGCTCGGCGCGCGCGCGCCGCGCGACGTCATCCACTCGTGCGGCTCGGGCGTGACCGCGTGCCACAACCTGCTCGCGATGGAGCACGCCGGCCTCGCCGGCTCGACGCTCTATCCCGGCTCGTGGAGCGAGTGGTCGTCGGATCCCGGGCGGCCGATCGCGCGCGGCTGAGCGGCGGCGGACGCGCGGGTTTTCGCCGGTTTGCCGGCGCGCGCGCCGCAGTGCGAAGATCGCCGCCCGCGTCGCCCGGAGGTCTGCCATGTTCAAGCGCATCCTCGTTCCCACCGACGGCTCCGAGATCACCGGGCGTGCGGTCGCGACCGCGATCGGGCTCGCGCGCACGGTCGGCGCCGAGATCTTCACGATCTGCGTCAAGGAGCCGTTCCCGTACGGCGCCGTCGCCGAGATGCAGCCGACCCCGCCGCAGGAGTTCTTCGACGCCCAGGAGCGCACCGCGACGCGCAACGTCGGCGCCGTCGCCGATGCGTGCGCGAGCGCCGGCGTCGTCTGCCACGCACAGACGGTCGAGGGCGTGCAGCCGTGGGAGGCGATCGTCGCGCACGCGAGCGAGCGGCAGTGCGACCTGCTCGTCATGGGCTCGCACGGCCGGAGCGGCCTGGCGTCGCTCTTCCTCGGCAGCGAGACGAACGACGTCCTCAAGCACACGACGGTGCCGGTGCTCGTCGTTCGCTGATTGCTCGATGCTCTGAACGAGCCCTCGCGGGCGCGGCATCGCTCGCGTCAGCGCAACTGCGCGATCGCGACGACGACGATCGCGAGCCCGCACGCCAGCCAGAACAGCTGCGCCGCGGTCTCCTTCAGCGTCAGCCGGTGCTGCAGCTGCGGGATGAGGTCGGCGACGGCGACGTAGACGAAGCTGCTCGCCGCGATCACCAGCAGGTACGGGAAGAACGCCTGCCACGGACCGACCACGAAGTAGCCGATGACGCCGCCGACGACGGCGGCCAGCCCCGAGAGCGCGTTGAAGAGCAGCGCGCGGGCGCGCGAGAAGCCGGCGTTGAGCAGCACGATGTAGTCGCCGACCTCCTGCGGGATCTCGTGCGCGACGATCGCGATCGCGGTGACGACGCCGAGCCGCGTCTCGGCGAGGAACGCGGCGGCGATGATGATGCCGTCGCAGAAGTTGTGGATGCTGTCGCCGAGGATCACGCTCCAGCCGCCGCGGCCGGCCTGCTGGCGATCGAAGCCGTGGTGGTGGTGGTGCTCGTCGCCTTCGTGGTGGTGCGTGTGGCGATAGAGCTCGGCCTTCTCGAGCAGGAAGAAGAAGAGCAGCCCGCCGAGCAGCGTCGCGAACAGCGCCTGCGGCGGCGCCTTCGCCGAGAACGCCTCGGGCAGGATGTCGAGCAACGCCGTCGCGAGCAGCACGCCTGCCGAGAGGCTGACGAGGTGGTGGACGATCTTCGTCAGCACCGCAAGCGTCAGCGCGGCGGCGACGAGCACCGACAAGATGCCGCCGATCGCGGTCGCGAGGACGGTCCAGGCGAGCGTCACGCGCTGCGCCCGCGCGGCAGGCGCGACGCCGCGGCGGCGCCGCTCAAGCGACCCCGTGTCCGCGCAGCCAGCCGAGGCAGCGCTGCCAGCCGTCCTCGGCGGCGGCGCGGTCGTAGCTCGGCCGGTAGTCGGCATGGAACGCGTGCTGCGCCTGCGAATAGACGTGGAAGCCGGATCGCCGCGCGGCGTCGCTGCCGCTGCCGAGCGCGGCCTTCATCTGCTCGACCGTGTCGAGCGGAATGCCCGCGTCGGCACCGCCGTACAGGCCGAGCACCCGGTCGACGTCGCCGCGCGCCTGCACGCGCCGGTGCTCGG
>JASLGD010000043.1 GCA_030150305.1 Caldimonas sp.
GTCGCCGAGCTGGTCGAGGAACCAGCGCACCATCCAGAAGCCGCACGCGGTCTGGATCTCGCTGCAGTAGCGTCCCGGGTTCGCAGCCGGATAGGCCGGTGCGAACGGCAACGCCTCGAGGTAGCGCTCGGTCTCGACCGCGATCGACACCGACGTGCCCGACGACACGCACGCGATGCCGTCGCCGAGCGCGCTCGCGGCGAGCAGCTCGCACGCCTTGTCGGCGCCGGCGGCGACGACGGGCAGCCCTGGCGCGATGCCGGTCGCGTGCGCAGCGTCGGCGCAGACGACGCCGATCGTCCGCGTCGCCGCGACGAGCTCCGGACACTGGCGCCGCGCGACCGCGACCGCGCGCCAGCGCCAGTCCGAAGGCTTGCACCACGCCTGCCTTCGATAGTCGAACGGCAGGTACGCGACCTGCGCGGCGACGGCGTCGCTGCAGCGCGCGGTCAGCCGCCAGTTCAGGAAGCCCGAGAGCAGCATCACCTTGTCGGCGCGCGCGAGCATCGCGGCGTCGTGCTCGGCCCACCAGTTCGCCTCGGCCTCGCGCTGCAGATGGAGCACGACGTCGTCGACGCGCGCCGCCGCGAACAGCGTGCGCCAGAGGAGCGGCAGCGGCGGCACGCGACCGGCGCGGCGGCGGTCGAGCCAGCTGATCGCGGGCGCGAGCGCGCGACCCGACGCGTCGAGCGGCACCAGCGTGCCGCGCTGGCTCGTCACCGCCATCGCGCGCAGCGCGCTCGCCAGCCCGGGACGCTCGCGCCAGAGCGCCTGGCACGCATCGGCGAGCGCGGCCCAGACGGCCTCGACGTCGATCTCCTTGCGGTCGGGCTGCGGCGCGCGGTAAGCGTCGAGGGCGACCTGCGAGCGGGCGATCGTCTCGCCGGCGGCGTCGAACACGGTCGCGCGGACGCTCTGGCTGCCGCAGTCGATCGCGAGCACGGCGTCACGCGGCAGCGCGCTCATGCCGGCTCTCCCCCTCCGAGGTGTGCTCGAATGCTCGCGTCAGGCGCGGTCCGCTGCGTCATGATCGGGCCCGCGTTCACGCGAGGGACTCCACGTGCTCGAAGACAAGATCAACGCGACCTTCGGCGACGACGAGCCGACCGGCTTCGGCAGCGGCTGGTGGAGCGGGGTGCTCTCCGCGTTCTTCGGCTTCCTCGCGCTCGGCGCGGTCGTCTGCCTGCACTTCCCTCAGCTCCTGACGTCGCCGGAGCTGAGACCCTACTACCCGATGGCGATCATGCGCCTGCTGATCCAGGCGCTCATCGTCGCCGCGATCGTGTTCGGCGTCGCCTCGGCGGTCCTGCGCAGGAAGAAGGTGCTCGGCCTCACCGGGATGCTGCTCGCGCTCGCGGCGACGCTGTGGGGCGGCGCGAGCGTTCCGATCAACGAATCGCTCCACGACGGGCCGGCGATCGGCCTCGACTGGTTTCTGCTCGACATGCTGCTGATGACCCTCGTCTATTCGCCGTTCGAGGTGCTCTGGCCGGCGTATCCGGAGCAGAGCATCTTTCGCAAGGAGTGGCTGCTCGACGTCGGCTACTTCCTCTCGACGCACCTGCCGATCCAGATCACGTCGTTCCTGATCCTGCTGCCTGCCACGCAGCTGACCGCGTTCCTCGGCGTCCCCGCCGTGCTCGACGCGATGGCGCGCCTGCCCTGGCTGGTGCAGGTGCTGCTCGCGATCTTCGTCGCCGACCTCGCCGAGTACGCCATCCACCGTGCGTTCCACACGGTGCCGTGGCTGTGGCGCTTCCACGCCATTCACCATTCGTCGAAGGCGCTCGACTGGCTCGCCGGGTCGCGGTCGCACCTGATCGACGACGTCCTCGTGCGCGGCTTCATCCTCGTCCCGATGATGTTCATCTTCCCGCACGACATCATCGTCGTGTACCTCTTCTTCGTGACGCTGCACGCGACCTGGACGCATTGCAACTTCCGGCCGAGCATCGGCTGGCTCGAGCCGTTCCTGATCTGCCCGCGCTACCACCACTGGCACCACACGTCGCAGGCCGAGGCGATCGACAAGAACTTCGCGATCCACTTCCCCTGGATCGACCGCATGTTCGGCACTTACTACTTCCCGAAGGACAAGTGGCCCGACACCTACGGCCTCGACAACGAGAAGATCCCGGCCGGCTTCTGGGGGCAGTTCTTCTACCCGTTCACGCCGATGCAGGCGGCCGCCAAGGCCTAGAAGTTCAACGACGCGAGGCGCACGTCCGCGGGCAGCTCGGCGCCGGTCGCCGTCGCGCGCACGAGGCCGAGCCGCTTCATCGTCTTCACGGCGGCGAAGCCGAGGTCGTACTCGGCGTCGTCGTGGCTGAGCCGCAGCAGGCCCGGCGAGTGGTGATGGTTGTTCTGCAGGCAGGCGCTGAAGGTCGCGGTCACGGGCAGCCAGTCGCCGATGTTCATCGCGTTGTCGCGCTCGTCGTCGTAGCGGCGCGAGCCGAAGCGGCGATCGTGCGTCCAGTAGTTCTGGACCATGTTGATCCAGAGCGCAAAGACGCGAAACACGATCCAGATCGTTGCCGCGAAGCGCAGGTCGCCGACGAGGGTCCAGAGCAGCCAGAAGTTGAACAGCTGCGACGCGACGGCGAACGCCGGATGCGCGACGAGGCGAAACGGCCAGGAATCGAAGATCGCGTCGGTGGCCAGGTTCGTCTTCGCCTTGTACGGCGCCAGGCAGAGCCAGAGCGTGCGCAGCCAGCCATCCGACGCGAGCTTGTTGGGATCGCCCGGATGGTCGGAGAACGCGTGGTGCAGCCGATGCCGGTTCACCCACGTCACCGGGTTGATGTAGACGCCGAAGGCGTTGTTGACGACGGTGATCGTCTTCACGAACCATGGCTGGTAGTCGAGCGCACGGTGCGCGATGCCCATGTGGATCACGCACGAGAGATAGACGCCGCCGACGAACCAGCAGGCGACGAAGTACGCAGCGCCGATCGCGAGGCCGCCCCACGGCCCGATCGCGGGCGGCGCGGCGAGCATGCACGCCGCTGCGTAGATCGCGATGATCGCGTAGCCAATCGCGTTGTAGATCCTCACGTCAACCTCCCCAGGTGATCGAGCCCTGCCGTCGGACGCGGCAGTCAGCGGCTCGTGAACAGCAACGGCTCCTCTCGGTGGTCGTCGAGCTCGCCGAAGCGCACGCCGACGGCGAGTGCGCTGCGAAGCGCCGCCGCGTCGGCGCCACCGGCCTCGGCGCGCGCCGCGATCTCGGTCGCGAGCGTTCGCATCCGCCGCGTCGAGTGCCGGATGCGGGCGCGGAAGCGCTCGTCGTCGAGGCCGCGGTCGAGCAGGCTCGCGTTCAGGGCCGCGAACCACGGCAGCGACGCCTGGTCGAGCAGCGTCGCCGGATTGGCGATCGCGTCGCGCGGCCGCGCCGCCGACCACGCGCGCAGCAGCGCCTGCACGTCGCGGTTGAGCGCCTGACAGTGCGCGAGCTCGTCGCGGAGCGCCGAGAACGCCGCCAGGTCGCACGTCCGCCGCTGGAAGAAGAACTGGGCGAGGATGCCCCAGTAGTACGTGTAGTCCCAGATCACCTTCGCGGGCAGCGCCTCGGCGTCGCCGAAGATCGCGTACTGGCCTTCGTAGAGCGCGAGCGTGCTCTCGTAGAACGAGTGGAAGATCTGGTCGAAGATGCCGGCGTGGGCGTCGATCGGCCGGCCGGCGAGGTCGCGCGCGACGAGCTCGCAGATCGAGGTGTTGGCGATCGCGATGAAGTCGCTGCCCGGCGAGTAGAACGGGTCGAGGAAGAGCCCCGCCTCGCCGGTGATCGCCCAGCGATCGCCCGAGAAGAGCTGGCGGCAGCCGTACGAGAAGCGGCGCAGGAACGCGAAGTCCTGCAGCTTGTCGCGCTTGCCGTCGATCGCCTCGAACACGCGCGGCTGGTGCACGGCGAGCCAGTCCATCGCCTTTTCGAACGTGTTCATGGCCGCGAGCGGATGCCGCGCCGCGTCGACCACGATGCCGACCGAATGCGATCCCGAGGCCAGCGGAATCAGCCACACCCAATAGCCGTCGCCGACGAGGTGATTCGTCGACAGCCAGCGCGCCGCGGGCGTGCAGCGCGCGCGCCACTCGGGATCGTCGGACCAGTCGTCGATCGCGATCCGCTCGGCGATGCGAAACCAGACGGCGTTGGCGTCGTGGCGGTTCGGCTCGGCGAGCTCGCGCTTCTTCTTGATCAGCCCGGCGCGCCCGCACGCGTCGACGAGCCAGCGCGAACGCGCCTCGCGGACCGCCCCGTCGCTGCGAAAGACGACGCGGTGCGCGTCGCCCTTCGACTCGGCCAGCGCGAGGTCGAGCACGGTCGCGCCGCACGCGACCGTGACGCCGCGACGGATCGCCTCTTCGGCGAGGAAGTTCTCGAACAGGCCGCGGTCGATCTGGTAGCTCGGCACCGCGAGCGGTCGGCTGGCGCCGAGCTCGGTGACGCGGTCGACGTCGCTCCTGCGGTCGGAGAAGAAGAAGCGAAAGCCGAACTTCTTCAGCTGCGCGTTCTCGAGGTGTTCGCGCAGGCCCAGCACGTTGGCGAAGTAGTCGGCGCCGATCTCGACCGTCGACTCGCCGACCTTGTGCGCGGCGATCGGCACCGGGTGCACGCGGCGCTCGAGGACGAGGATGTCGAGCGCCGGGAACGACTGCTTCAGCTGCAGCGCGAGGGTCAGGCCGGCGAGGCCGCCGCCGGCGATGACGACGTCGTGTCGCGCGGCTTCGGAAGTGCCGCCGCCGCTGCTTGCGCGTCGATCGACGGCCGCGCTCACGGCGGCGCTCCGCAGCCTGCGCGCCGATCGAGGCTCGCGCTCACGTCGGCGCTTCCGCAGCGACGAGCGCGTGCGCCGTGAGCCGCAGCGCGAGCGCAGGCGCGAGCGGCAGCGCGATCGACGCGTCGCCGCGGTCGGCGAGCGAGATCGCTTCGAGGAACGGCAACGCGCCCGCCATCGCGTTGCCGGCGAGCGAGCGCGCCGCGGCCGAGCGCAGCGTCGGCGCCGTTGCGCCTTCGCGGGCCAGCTCCCAAT
>JASLGD010000461.1 GCA_030150305.1 Caldimonas sp.
CTGCAGCGCAGTCCGGCGGCGATCGCGGCGCAGTGGCGCGGCGAGGTCCGCGAGCGACAACCGCGCGCGCGTTGCGTCCGCGCCGGAGAACTGCACGATCGTCCTCGTGCTCAGTACGACGCGCTGGCCGCGACTCCGACGCTCCAGTTGCGCCCGGGAGCGGGCTCGAAGTAGCGCGCGTTGCCTTCGTTGACGATCACCGAGCCGGCGTAGTGGCGGTCGAACACGTTGTCGACCCGCGCGAACGCCGACCAGTCGATGCGCCCGGCCTTCGCGAGCCAGCCGACGTTGAGGTTGACGATGCCGAACCCTGCGGCGGCGTCGGAGTTCACGTCGTTGACGTAGACCTTGCTCAACGCGCGGAACTCGGCTCCGGCGCGCCAACCGAGCGGCGGCGCCCAGGCGAGCGCGCTGTAGAAGGCGGTCTGCGCGACACCGGGGATGCGGTTGCCGGCCGGCACGGTGAGGTTGGGGGTCGGGCACGGAGTCGCGTTGCAGGTCATGAACGTGTCGCGGTAGCGCGCGTCGAGATAGGTCGCAGCGAGCTGGGCGCGCACGTCCGTGCGCAGCTCGCCGTTCCAGCTCGCCTCTGCGCCGCGCCGGCGCGTCGAGCCGACGTTCTGGTAGGTGGCGCGGCCGCCGACGTTGCTGAGCGTGGCGATCTCGTTGTCGGTGTGCGTCTGGAAGAGCGCCAGGTTCGCATCGCCCCAGGGCGTGCGCGTCTTCACGCCGACCTCGACGCTGTCGTTCTTGGCCGCCTGCAGGCCGAAGTTGAGCCCGGTCTGGCCGTTGGGCCGATACGCGAGCTCGTTCAGCGTCGGCGTCTCGAAGCCGCGCCCCGCCGTCGCGTAGAGGTGGATCGCGTCGCTCGCCTTGAACATCACGCCGGCGACGGGCAACGTCGCGTCGTAACGGACGCTGCCGCTGTCGTCGGGATTCGCGCCGACGATGTACTGGTCCTTCGAGTTGAAGCGCACGCTGCTGTTGCGGATGCCCGCATTCAGCGTCCAGCGGCCGAGCTCCCACGCCGCCTGAGCGTATTGATCGGAGTTGGCGACGTCGTTCTTCTCGTCCCGGCGCAGCGCGCCCTGGACGCCGAGCACCGGACCGATGAAGTTCTGGTAGCCGAGGCGGTGCTCGTCGAGCTCGTCGTACGCGACTCCGGCGATGATCGTGAACGGCGCGCCGGCGAGTCGGGTGCGCGCGGTCCAGCGCACGTCGGCGCCGGTGTAGTCGCGGTCGAGATCGATGACGCCGCCCGGGTGAAGCGGGCTCGCCTGCGGCGCGACGGGGATGGCCTGGAACTGGGTCGTCGCGCGCGTGCCGCCGTAGATCAGCGTGCGCACCGAATTGACCTCGTCGATGCGATGCTCCCAGATCACCCCGAACTGCGTCTGGTCGACGGTCTTGCGGGTGTTGAACTGCGACGCCGTCGGGTCCGCGCTGGTCGGATCCGCCTCGAACTGCGCCCGCGTCAGCCCGAGCGGATCCTGCGCGCGGAGGTCGACGTGGTTGACGACCACCGTCCAGAAGTCGTTGCCGTCGCGCCAGGTGAGCTTGGCGTTGCCGAGGTAGCGCTCGGCTTCGCTGTGCGCGCGGTAGCCGTCCGTGCCGAACGCGCTTGCGCCGACGTCGTAGCCGAAGCCGCCCGACGAGCCGCTCGCGCGCGCGCCGAACCGTCGCGCGCCGTAGCTGCCGACGTACGCACCGGCTCCGGCCGTCGGAGGCCCGCTGCCCTCCTCGGTGAACACCTGGATGACGCCGCCCGACGAGTTGCCGTACAGCGCCGAGAACGGCCCGCGCAGCACCTCGATGCGATCGGCCGTGCCGAGGTCGACGTTGGTGATCTGCCCCTGGCCGTCGGGCAGCGTCGCCGGGATGCCGTCGACGTAGAGACGGACGCCGCGGATCCCGAACGTCGAGCGCGCGCCGAAGCCGCGCACCGAGATCTGCACGTCCTGCGCGTAGTTCTGGCGGTCGCGCGCAAGCAGCCCGGGAACGCCGCCGAGGCTCTCCGAGATGTTGACCTGCGGCTTGGCGTCGCGGATCGCGTCGGCGCCGATGCGATCGATCGATGCGGGCACGTCGAACGGCGACTGCGCTGTCCGCGTCGCCGTCACGACGACGGGAGCAAGCTTGGTGTCCTCGGCTGCAGCCTGCGCGCCGGCCGGGCGAGGCGCCGCGACGGCGCCGATCGCGAGCGAAACGGCAGCCGCGAGCGTGTGCTTGCGGACTCGTTGCAAGTTCGCTTCCCTCCCCACAGCCGCGAGGATAGGCCCAAAGGGTGCGTCGTCGACCCAAACGCGTGCGCCCGCCGGCTTTGCCGAAGCACGGCGGCGTCAGGGGTTTTTCCCGAGGAGGCGTTGCGCGTGCGCGCGCGCATGATCAATCTGTCTCGACCGGTGCGCGCGCGCCGGCATTCCGAAGGACGACACCTCAGCGCAGCGAAGGAGAACAGAAATGGCAGCAGGCAAGAGCGGCGGGCACGGGCGCGTGGCGCTGATCACCGGCGGCATGGGCGGGCTCGGCGAGACGATCGCCACCAAGATGGTCGACGCCGGCTATCGTGTCGTCGTCACGTATTCACCCGGCAACACCAAGCATCGCGAGTGGGTCGCGGCGATGAAGGACAACGGCTACGACATCGTCGCCGTGCAGTGCGACGTGGCCGACATGGATTCGTGCGCACGCGCCGTCGCCGAGGTGCAGAACAAGGTCGGCCCGATCGACATCCTCGTCAACAACGCCGGCATCACGCGCGACATGACCTTCAAGAAGATGGACAAGGTCAACTGGGACGCCGTCATGCGCACCAACCTCGACAGCCTGTTCAACATGAGCAAGCAGGTCGTCGACGGCATGGTCGAGCGCAACTGGGGGCGCGTCATCAACGTGTCGTCGGTGAACGGCTCGAAGGGCGCGTTCGGCCAGACCAACTACTCGGCGGCCAAAGCCGGCGTGCACGGCTTCACCAAGGCGCTGGCGCTCGAGGTGGCGAAAAAGGGTGTCACCGTGAACACCATCTCGCCCGGCTACATCGGCACGAAGATGGTGACGGCGATCCCGAAGGACATCCTCGACTCGAAGATCCTGCCGCAGATTCCGGTCGGCCGGCTCGGCAAGCCCGAGGAAGTCGCCGGCCTCATCATCTATCTGGCGTCCGAGGAGGCGGCATTCCTGACTGGCGCCAACATCGCCATCAACGGCGGCCAGCACATGCAATGAAGACGGCGGCTCGCCTGCCGCCCCACTACGAGGAGACCGCGATGATCAAGGCCGGAATCGACCAGGACGCGCTCGTCACCCTGTTCGCGGAAGCGGGCGCCAAGCAGGGCGAGGCCGTACGCAAGGCCGTGGCCGGCGCGACGCTGAAGGCGCTGCAGGGCCGCGAGCTCACGCTCGACAGCATCAAGAAGGTGGTCAAGACGGTCGCCGACGCCGCGTCGACCGGCGCCGCGAAAAACCCGGCCGCCGCCGTCGACGTGGAGGCGATGCTCGGCAAGGCGCTGTCCGGCATCGACGCTGCCCTGCTGCAGGCGGT